>NZ_RCCA01000003.1 GCF_003663845.1 Chryseobacterium sp. 7 | reverse complement strand
AAACGGTCGTCGTTGGAACCTTCAATCTTTTTTACTTCTTCCATGCTGAAGCCGGAAAAATAAGACATGTCATAACACAGTTTGAAATTATGTTTTTCATTTCCTGCTTCTTCCGGTGTATGAGTGGTGAAAACCAGTTTTTCTCTGACCTTATTAAGATCGCCGTTATATTTTTTTAATAAATGAAAGGCCGCCGGAAGTCCATGAGCTTCGTTAAGATGGTAAACATCCCTTTCCACATTCAGCTCATCCAGTAATTTTGCGCCTCCTTTTCCCAAAAGGATATATTGTGCCAGTTTCGTAGACTCATTGGCATCGTATAATTTGTGGCAGATTGTTTTGGAAACGTGATCATTCTCCGGAACATCTGTAGAAAGGAAAAACATAGGTGCTGTATTGAAGGTCTCAGGATCAAGATACCATACTTTTACCCAAACCGGAGCACTGTGGATTTCTATTTGAAATTTTATTCCCGTATCTACAAGGAAGCTGTACATTTTTTTGTCCATACCGGCTGCAGCGTCTGATCATGATTTCTCGCCTGATCATAATAACCAAACTTCCATAATATACCGATTCCGATAAGATCCTGCTTTAGATTATAGGCACTTCTCATATGAGATCCTGCCAGAAAACCAAGCCCTCCCGAATATATTTTTAGCACTTGCTCAATAGCAAATTCCATAGAAAAATAGGCGGTTCTTGTGGAATACTGAGGGTTGATATTGTAAGGTACTCTGAAATTCTTAAAATCCATAAATAGATATTTGTGTTTATAAAAAGGCAAAGGTATTAATTATGAAAGTAAACTTTACATTAATTAACAGATAAATTAACGGTAAAACTGGATATTGAATTGTTTTTTTACTTACCTTTAAGTGTGTAAATTTTTGATTATCAAAAACTTTTAACGATGAAAGCCCATGGCTGCATGTGTTCTTTAATTAAATAAAAAAATCACACATGAAAAAGACGTTTTCTGAGGAAGATCTGATAAAGAATCTAAGCTTATACTACCTGAATCGGCATTTGAAAAAAAAGCCCATGGAAAAGTATCACCGTACGATAGACGAATCTCCACTTCATGACCGTGAAAAGTACAGAAAGAAATCTGAGATTCTTCTTCTCAACTCTTTTATGCATCATTTCCCCGATGTGAAATTTGAAAACCTTACCTGCGAAAGTCCGGACTTTATCGCAAAGCTAAACGACAAAAAAATCGGAATTGAATTGACCGAAGTAATCAACCATCTGGAAATGAAAAAGGTGGAAAGTACTTTGAACAAGATGTTCCGTCAGGCAGAAATATTATTAGAACAGGAAGACACTACGAAATATCGTGGTGTTTATTTTTTAGAATTCCACCCGGAAACAAAATTTGATAACCTGGAAGCCCAGCAGGAAAATATCATTAATATTTATAAAAGCATAAAAAAGAATAAAGCGATAGGTTGCGTGAAAAGCATCAGGAAATCTTTCCATCGCAGAAACGTTTTTATCACCCACGAATATAATATGAATCTTTTTGATGAACTCTGCTCGGAAAAGATTCTCGAACTCATCGAAAAGAAAAATGAAAAATTTCCTTACTATGATACTTCTGTGGATGAATGCTGGCTGGTAATTGTTTCGGATATGAATTCTATTGCTTCCAGATATACATTTATTCAGGATAAAGAACATCTGAAAGAAGTAAAAAGCCCTTTTCATAAAATATTTCACCTGGAAAATCTATGTGGGAATATTACCAGTATTAAATAAAGTTTTGTTTGGTTATTCTTCTGTTTAATTTAGAATAATATGAATAATATTAAATTATTTAGTGTTTTAATTTAAAATAGTTTAAAATTATTTCGATTTTATTGTTTGTAATTAAAATATAGGTATATTTGTTGTACGTTGAATATCAATATGATGTATAGCTAATAAACCACAACAAAAACATATAATCTATGAGAAAACTTTTACTATTTATACTTTTGTGTATTTCCCATGCCTATTATTCTCAGGCAGATTGTGCTACAGCACTTTCAGTTTGTGGAAACTCAAATATCACTTATAGCCCTACAGGATATGGTAACATAAAAGAATTGGTAAATTCCGGAAGTTGTATAGATTTCACTGGAGAGCACAATTCCATTTGGTATAAAATTACAATTGCCACCGGAGGAACGCTTACTTTTGATCTGGTTCCGAATAATCCGGATGCCGATTACGACTGGGCTATTTTTGGTCCCAATGTAACCTGTGGAAGCTTGGGGTCTCCAATACGTTGTAACGCTGCAACGGTTATCGGGCCTGGTCCTGCCACGGGATTAAATATGACGAGTACGCTTTTAAGTGCAGCCGGAGGTTCTCTGACTCCTTATTGTAAATATCTGGATGTTTTGCCGGGACAAACATATTATTTGTTTATAGATAACTGGGTAAGCAGTACAAGTTCTACCACAGCTCCGTTTTCTTTAACATGGGGCGGAACAGCCACGCTGGCTTCTCCATTTACAGACCCTAATATTCAGACACAGCCATTTATTCCCCCGGGAATTCCGGCTGCAAATCCGGCAGATCCAAGAGAAGTGGTAATTTGTTCTCCTACCGCTTTATTTGATTTTTCTACATTGTCTGGGGGGATTCTGAACGGAAACCAGAACTTTAATGTGAGTTATCATCTGACTCAGAATGATGCTTTAACGGGAAATAATCCGATTACAGCTCCTATAACTGTAAATACAACTACAGTTTATTATTACAGTATCAATTATACCGATCCCACGAACGCAACCAATCCGCTTAATAAATGTAAACAGGTTGGAACATTTAAATTCAAAAACGGAGCTATTACGGCTAAAAATGTAACGTTAACTGCCTGTAACAATAACAATGCAGGGACGGCTTTATTTGATTTAACAACCGCAGACGTTATTGCCAACCCGAATGTTACGAAGAAATATTATCACACGATGGCGGATCTTAATGCCGGTACCAATGAAATTACCACTCCAATGGCATTTGTTTCTGCGGAAGGTGTTATTTATGTGAAAATAATCTCGGAGTTTGGCTGTATTGCAATTGCACAGATTACCCTGCAGTTTAATCCGGTAGTGGTAGTGAATGAAGTCACGTTGAGATCATGTTTCATCGAAGCTAATCCATCCACAGCCTCTTTCAATCTTGTGAATGCCTCAGTAACAGGTCAGACAAATCCTACCAAGAAATATTATCCCTCATTGTCAGACGCGGTTAATCAGACTAATGAAATTCTGAATGCCAATAATTATATTGCCCCTAATGGATTTGTGTATGTAAGAGTTTCCAATGCGCAGGGATGTTATGCGGTAGCCAGAATTACTTTGGCAGTGATTCCGCCTGTATATTCTGATACGCTTAAAGATGTAACCATTTGTGCAGAAGATCAGACAACGCTGGATGCAGGAGCCGGATTTAAAAGCTATGAATGGAGTACAGGAGCTACGACAAGAACAATCAAAGTTGGAATCGGAGTGTATTGGGTAAAACTGAAAACCGGAGAATGTATTACAACACAAACTGTAAAAGTGCTTCCTTCTGATCAGCCTGTAGTTTCCGGTATTGATATTTCAAATAATACCATTACCATATCCGTAATAGGAGGAAATCCGGCTTATAAATATTCCATTGATAATATTATCTGGCAGGATTCTAATGTTTTCAATAATCTTTCAAGAGGAGATCATAAAGTATATGTAAAAGATGCTTACGACTGTGATCCGATAGAAATAGGAATTGTAGTACCCAATTTAATTAATGTGATTACCCCTAATGCCGATGGAATAAATGATGTGATTGATTATTCTGCACTGGCCAACAAACAAAACCTGATCATGAATGTTTTTGACCGATACGGAAATAAAATCTTTCAGGCAGACAGGTCAAATGGCTATAAATGGGATGGTACTCAGGGCGGAAGAAGAGTTCCTACCGGAACATACTGGTATTCTATTACATGGAATGAAAATGATAAGAAGAATACGCCAATCAAATTTACCGGTTGGGTATTAGTGAAAAACAGAGAATAACAATCAATAAAATACATAGATAAAACCACTTCATCTGAGGTGGTTTTATTTTTTTTAAGTTATTAAATTAGACAGCAAAATAGAAAGAATGAAAGACCTGTTTGTAAAACGTTTTGAATATTATAAATCGCTTGGTGATAAGACATTTGACCAGCTTACGGATGATCAGATGTTCTGGCAGTACAATGAAGAAAGTAATTCTATTGCCGTCATTGTAAAACATCTGGCAGGAAATATGCTGTCGAGGTGGACTAATTTCCTGACAGAAGACGGAGAAAAATCCTGGCGTAACCGTGACGGAGAGTTTGTCAATACCTTTACCACCAAAGAACAGGTTCTTGATTTTTGGGAACAGGGCTGGAAATGTTTTTTTGATGCCCTTGAAAAGATAAATGATGATAATCTCTACTCGACAACATATATCAGAGGAGAAGCACATCCGGTAATTGATGCTGTTCTGAGGCAGCTGGCTCATTACCCATATCATATCGGTCAGATTGTTTATATCGCAAAAATGATAAAAAATGAAGATTGGAATACATTGTCCATTGCCAGAAACCGTTCTCAGGAATTTAATGCAGAAATGAAAAACAAACTTTCAGATAAAGAACCGGAAGCTAATTCATCACCCGTCTGCTTTCAAAACAGCCCTGAAGTAAGGGATGAATATAAAGAATAGATTCAATCAATCTTGCATTCTTATTAAAATTACTATCTTTGCACCCATTAAAATTCAGGAGTAACTAATGTCTACTTTTCACAGAACTGCCGCGTTTCATACACTTGGCTGCAAATTAAACTTTGCAGAAACATCTACTATTGCCCGTCAATTAACAGATGCAGGTTATGATAAGGTAGGTTTTGATGATAAAGCGAATGTGTATGTTATCAATACGTGTTCTGTGACAGAAAATGCTGACCGTGAATGTAAACTTCACGTAAAAAGAGCTATGAAAGCCAATCCGGAAGGGCTGGTCGTAATTGTAGGATGTTATGCACAGTTAAAGCCTGAAGAAATTTCACAGATTGAAGGAGTTGACCTTGTTTTGGGGGCAAAAGAAAAATTCAATATTCTAAGCTACCTTGATGATTTGGAAAAATCAGAAAGCGAGGGAGTTGTTCATTCATGTGAAATTGAAGAAACCGATTTCTTTATCGGAAGTTATTCTATTGGAGACAGAACCAGAGCTTTCCTGAAAGTACAGGATGGCTGTGACTATAAATGTACTTATTGTACCATTCCGTTAGCCAGAGGAATTTCTCGTTCTGATACTATTGAAAACGTTCTTAAAAATGCCACTGAAATTGCTGCAAAAGACATTAAAGAAATTGTTCTTACGGGTGTAAATATTGGTGATTATGGTAAAGGAGAGTTTGGAAATAAAAGACACGAGCATACATTCCTTGATCTTATTTCAGAATTGGATAAAGTAGAAGGCATCGAAAGAATCCGTATATCTTCTATTGAACCTAATCTTCTAAAAGATGAAAGTATAGAGCTGGTTTCTAAAAGTAAAAGCTTTGTTCCGCATTTTCATATCCCGCTACAGTCCGGAAGCGATGATCTTTTGAAAAAGATGAAACGCCGTTACCTGACAAAACTGTACAATGACAGAGTTAACAAGATCCGTGAGGTAATGCCTGACGCGGCTATAGGTGTGGACGTTATTGTAGGATTCCCGGGAGAAACAGAGGAATTATTTATGGAAACTTATAATTTCCTTAATAAACTTCCTATTACTTACCTTCACGTATTTACCTATTCAGAAAGAGAAAATACGGAGGCTGCTGCAATGGACGGTATTGTTCCGATACCTGAAAGAAAAAAACGTAATAAAATGCTGAGAATTCTTTCTGAAAAGAAGAAAATGGCATTCTATCAGACACAACTTGGAAAAATGCTTCCTGTTCTTTGGGAGCACGAAAATAAAGACGGGAAAATGTTTGGCTTCACAGAAAACTATGTAAGAGTCCAGAAAGATTTTGATCCTGCATCCATCAATCAAATTGAATTTCTAAATTTAGAAAAAATCCTGTCAGATGGCACGGTTTCTGTGCAATCTTCTTACCAAAGTTTTTTAGCAAAAGCATAGGCTCTTTGCAAAAATTCTACTAAATTTATTTTTAAACTTTTAAATACTACATTCATGAGAGATAAGTTTTTATCTTGGGGAATTGTATTAGTAGCTGCTACATGGATTATAGCACTGCTGATCAGAGCGCATTACTGGATACCAACGCTGTTATCCGCCATCTATGCATTGGGTGTTTACAATGCTTACCAATCGAAACATGCTATTTTGAGGAACTTTCCTGTATTGGGGTACTTCAGGTATTTTTTCGAAAGTATTTCACCCGAAATGCAGCAATACTTTATTGAAAGGGAAACAGACGGGAAGCCATTTCCAAGAAATCAGCGTTCTGCAGTATACAGACGTGCAAAAAATTTAAGTGATACTGTAGCTTTTGGTACACAGCTGGAAGTAAATCACAGAAAATATGAAGGAATCAAGCATTCTATTTATGCCAAATCACCATCAGAAGAGCTTCCAAGAGTTTGGGTAGGAGGAGAGCAGTGTACACAGCCTTATCATGCGTCATTATTCAATATTTCAGCAATGAGTTTCGGGGCATTGAGTGACAGAGCGCAAATTTCATTAAACAGAGGAGCTAAAAAAGGAAATTTTTATCATAACACAGGAGAAGGAGGAATTTCACCTCACCACATGGAAGGGGGAGACCTTTGCTGGCAGATCGGGACAGGATATTTCGGATGCCGTGATGAAGAAGGAAAATTCAATCCTGAACTATTCACAAAATATTCTAACCTTCCAAATGTGAAAATGATCGAGATCAAATTATCACAGGGAGCAAAACCAGGACACGGAGGAGTACTTCCGGGTGTAAAGAACACTCCGGAAATTGCAGCCATCCGTCACGTAACACCGGGTATGACTGTTATTTCACCACCATCACACACTTCATTCTCAGACGCTGCAGGATTGTTGAGGTTCGTACAGCATCTGAGAGAACTTTCAGGAGGAAAGCCTGTCGGATTTAAATTATGTATTGGAGATACCAAAGAATTTGAAGATATCTGCGTTCAGATGAATGTACTGAAAATTTACCCAGACTTTATTACGATAGATGGTGCAGAAGGAGGAACGGGAGCAGCTCCGCCAGAGTTTTCAGATGGAGTAGGAATGCCATTGGAACCTGCTTTGATCTTTGTCAACAGAACACTTAATAATTACAACGTAAGAAATAAATTAAGAGTAATTGCCAGCGGTAAAGTTCTTACCAGTCTTGATATTCTTAGAGCTATTTCAATGGGTGCAGATATGTGTAACAATGCCAGAGGTTTCATGTTCTCTTTAGGATGTATTCAGGCGTTAAGATGCAACACAAACAACTGTCCTACAGGAGTGGCTACACAAGATAAAATGCTTATTAAAGGACTTGATGTGACTGATAAGGCCGAAAGAGTATATCACTTCCACAAAAATACACTTCATACCTGTAACGAGCTGATTGCGGCTGCGGGAAGAAGTTCTTATGAAGAAGTAGATGCAACCATGTTTATGAGAGGAGATGAGTTCGATCACCTTGCAGACCTTTACTTTCCGGATATTTTAGGAAATGTAAAACAGAAAGCAAGATCTTAAACTGATCAAATATCAATATAAATAAACCCCGCAATAATCATTGCGGGGTTTTTATGTTATTTAAATTTTGAGGCTTATGGTCTGGTTGTTCTGTTATATACCTGGAAGTTGAAAACAAAAGTTTTATTTCTTAATGAAATTACCTGGCTGTAACCTGGATAATTATACGGGAAATAAGGATCTCTTGCGAAAGCAGCTCTCGAAGGAACAATAATTACTCCCTGTAGATTATATGGTAATTCAGTAGCATAGTTATTAAATGCTTTAAATTTTTGCAATGCTTCACTGAATCCTTCAATCTCATAGTAACTTCTTTGTTTTGCAGCATCAGTAGTTGCATTGGTAATCAATGGATCATTGGGTGCAGTATAATAGAATTTAGGATCTACTGCAGGAATTCCGGTTCCGTTGATGGTATTCATGAAATCTGTAGCAGCAGTAAATGAAGACTGTCCGTCTGTATTGATCGCCAGATAAGTAGTCGCTTTCATCATTACTTTAAGAATATCTGTGCTACCAATTACTTGCTCATCTGCTGGTGAAGGCTGAGCTCCATTTCTAACAATATAGATTGTTCCTGAAGGAAGTGTTACAGGATTCAGCTCAGATAATTTCTTTTCGGTATCATCTGAAGTATCTGTGGAACTAAAAGCTTTTATATTTCCCTGCGCATCCAGATAATTTTCATCCATAAATTTCTTAATGGCTTGATCATCATAGGTGTTTTGAGTATTAATGTCTTCCGGCTCTACATAGGTTGACACATCATCATCTTTCTTACAAGCAGAAAAACACAAAGATCCTGCAAGGATATATAAAAATATTTTTTTCATTTCAAAAAACTTTAATTACTTTACAAATAATATAACGGCAAAAGTATAAAAAATTATGAGAATAGATAAATTTTTATGGAGCATTCGTTTTTATAAGACGAGAAGTATTGCAGCAGAGGAGATTAAAAAGAATAGAGTTTCTATAGGAACGTCTGCCGTAAAGTCATCTAAAGAGGTAAAAGAAGGAGATACTATTAAAATCCGTAAGAATCAGATTGATTATAAAATAAAGGTAATTCAGATTCCGAAAAGCAGGATAGGGGCCAAATTGGTTTCGCTTCACATACAGGATGTAACAGATAAAGAGCAGTACGAATTATTGAAACTTCGTAAAATGTCACAAGACTATTACAGAAATAAAGGCGAAGGAAGACCTACCAAAAAAGACAGAAGGGAGATGGACGATTATGTGGGAAATGATATTGATTCTGATTTTACAGACTGGGATGATTTCTTTGGTGAGACAGGTAATGAAGACGAAAACGAAGATTAAAATAACAATGAAAAGCTCTAGAGATAGAGCTTTTCTATTATTTCTGTCACAATGTCTTCCGGTTCTCTGGAGTCTGTACCTACCGTGAATTGTGCTTTACTGTAAAACTGATTTCTCTCAAATAAATGTTTCGCAATGAATTCCGGGAGGTCTTCATCAGAAATATTGGCAACCAAAGGTCTTTTTTCTTTCTGTTTTGAAAGTCTTTCTACCAATGTTCCTATCGAAGTCCTTAAAAATACACTTTTGGAATTATGATTAATGATCTCCATATTATTATAATATACCGGAGTTCCTCCACCAAGGCTTAAAACTACATTCTCATGAGACGCCAATATCTCTTCTAAGGCCTCTCTTTCCAGCTTTCTAAAGTAAATTTCACCCTTTTTTTCAAATATTTCCGGGATGGTTAATTTATTTCTTCTGGAAATCTCTTTATCGAGGTCAATTAATTTAAAATTGATTTTTTCGCTTAATATTTTGGAAATGTGAGATTTGCCACTTCCCATGTATCCGATCAATGAAATTACCATGAAATTTTTTTTAACAAATTTGCGAAAAAGTTTTGAGATAAAGAAAAAAGTCATATCTTTGCACCACTTAAAACAAGGGACATTACTTAAATGAAAACTTGTTGTACAAGTGGCCGACTCGGTAGCTCAGCTGGTAGAGCAATACACTTTTAATGTATGGGTCCTGGGTTCGAATCCCAGCCGGGTCACTAGCAATAAATATTACTTATTTTGTAATTTTATTGCCTGCGTGGTGAAATTGGTAGACACGCCATCTTGAGGGGGTGGTTTCCTAAGGATGTGCTGGTTCGAGTCCAGTCGCAGGCACTGCAAAGAAAATTTTATAATTAATATTGAAATTTATTTCATTTTAATTGTGGCCGACTCGGTAGCTCAGCTGGTAGAGCAATACACTTTTAATGTATGGGTCCTGGGTTCGAATCCCAGCCGGGTCACAAGTTTACTGAAAAGTAAATTTTTTTCATATTAATATTTTGTGATTTGGTGTTTCAAAGGCTTCCTTCAGGAGGCCTTTGATTTTTGTATGGATATTCAATAAAGCAATAAGAATTATTATAAATAAAAAAACTCTGACAACAGCCGTCAGAGTTTTTGTTTTTATAACTATATAGGGTATCATTTTAATCCAAATGCATGTTGTCAATTAATCTTACACCATCCACTACTACTACAATAAACGCCCTGAAATTTCTGTCTTTGTAGAAAAAATCTGTTTCCTGTAATGTGTTTTCGTCGGCAATCAGAAAATATTCAAGTTTCATACCCTGCTGATCATCAAAAATATCAGTTACTCTTTCTTTTATTTCAGGTATGGTAACTGTTCTGAACCAGTCATTCACTTTATTTAGGGTTTCATAAATAAGTTTTGAAGCTTCTTTCCTGTCTTCATGCAGTCTTTGGTTTCTAGAACTTAATGCAAGTCCGTTTTCTGCTCTGTAGATAGGAACTCCAGTTATCTTAACGGGAAGGTGTTTTTTCTCTACCATTTTTTTAATAATAGCAAGCTGTTGGAAATCTTTTTCTCCAAAATAAGCACTGTCAGGCTGTACCTGTCTGAATAGCTCTTCTACCACAGTTCCTACACCGTCAAAATGCCCTGGTCTTGATTTTCCCTCCATTTCATTCTCTAATCCGTCAAAATCATAATGCTGGCTTTCAGTTTTTTCAGGGTAAATATCTGCTACCTCAGGAATGTAAACAGCATCCACAAGCCCTGAATTCTGAAGAATAAGGATATCTCTGTTGATATCTCTCGGGTATTTTTCAAGATCTTCAGGATTGTTGAACTGGGTTGGATTTACAAAAATTGAAGAAATAACAAGATCATTTTCTTTTCTTGCCTCCTCATACAGAGAAAGATGGCCTTTGTGCAAAGCGCCCATAGTAGGAGCAAAGCCAATTCTTTTTCCCATTTCTTTCTGTCTTTCAATGAAATCCTGAAGGACTTTCCTGTTTTTTATAACTTCCATAGTTTATTTTAATACTATTTCAAAAATACTAAAAATATCGTATAATAATATGTACTATTAATAATTTGAGAAAGGGAATTTTCGTAAAAAAATGTTAATTAAAATAATGTTGGATGTTTTTTTGTAATTTTGCACATTAAAGCATTTTTACAAAAATTAGATAGAAAGTTTATGCCGAATCAAAAAATACTGTACATTACTACAGAGATGTATCCATATCAGGAAGACACAAATATGGCTGCAGTGGTAAACAAAATGGCACTTAAGATGCACCAAGAAGGCAATGATGTAAGAGTTTTTATGCCAAGATTTGGACAAATAAGTGAGAGAAAGTTCCAGCTTCATGAGGTAATCCGCCTTTCAGGTATGAATATCATCATTAATGATCTGGATCAGCCTCTGATCATTAAAGTAGCGTCTCTTCCGGGGGAAAGACTTCAGGTTTACTTTATTGACAATGAAGAATACTTCAAAAGAAAACAATATTATTTCGATGACGAAGGAAACCCTTTCGAAGATAATGATGAAAGAGCTATTTTCTTTGCAAGAGGGGTTATTGAAACTATTAAGAAGCTGAACTGGGTTCCGGATGTTATCCATTTGAACGGATGGATGTCTTCTTTTGTTCCAATTTATCTTAAAACTTACTACGAATCAGATACTTATTTCAAAGACGCAAAAATTGTACTTTCTCTTTACAATGAGAAAGATGCTGATCTGAATAAAAAGATCGACGAAAAATTACAGTTTGATAATATTTCAGGATTAAAAGCGTTAGATAATCCAACAATTAAAAGTTTTGTTATCGAAAGTATGAACTATGTAAATGCCGTTGTGAAAGGTGACGAGTTTCTGGATGAAGATCTGGATAAGGCTTTCAATGAAACAGCAACCGAAAAATCGGAATATCTTGACGTAGATTCTATTAATCAACTTTATTAAAAACACATTTTTAATGACTCATACTCTTAAAAGGACCTTCGCCATGCTTTTATTGGCGATTTTCGGAAGTACAATCCTTTATAACTGTGAACCTGATCCGGATTCTCTTGGTGAGCAGTTGTTTAATAATGACGCAGCACAAGGTAATGAAATTTCATATGACGTTATTGCGTACAACTATAATAATAATGACTCTATCCGAAGTGATGCTGCCAGATTAATCAGTGGATTGAATGAAAGCGGTGGAGCTTTAACCGTGGGTGTTCTTGGAGCATTTACAGAAAGCCAGTTCGGAATGCAGAGAGCTTCTTACCTTACTCAGCTAAGAATGCCTGTAGATAATTACGACTTCAACGGGGCAAATCCAAAAGTAGACTCTGTAGTTCTTGTCATAAAACCACCAGCGAACACTACTTCCAATACCTATTACTTTGAAGGGGATTCATTAAAAACAAATACATACGCAAAAACTGATTTCCCGGTAGACGGAGTAGCTACGGAGGTTTCTATTGAAAAGAAAATATATCCTGTTCGTAAATACGGTAAAATAGGAGGTGGTTCAAAATCCATGAAGATCAATGTACATGAGATTACTACATTCCTGGATTCGAATGATGATAGTTTCAAGCGTTCCAATAAAACGGTAAGTACTGGAGAATTGTTAGGGTCAGGAGTATTTGACGGTAATATAAATACAATTTCTGTTACGAAGAAATCTGATAACTCAGTAGTATTTACAGGAGATCTTGGATACAGACTGAAACTGAGCAATACAGATTTTTTCCAGACACATATTCTTGATAAAAAAGGAAAGCCTGAGCTTCAGGATGCTTCCAACTTTATCAGATATTTCAAAGGAATCAGAATTTCTGTGGATGAAACTGATAAATATCTTTACCAGTTCTCTCCTAATGACCTTCAGCTTATCATGTATTATAAATACGATAAAGTAGATAACGGAACCACTACAAGACCACAAACAACACTTGTTTTCAATGTAGGAGGTCTTAATGCTCACATCGGACAATATGAATACGATAGAAGCGGGACGCCATCTGCAAATGCATTAGCATCTATTAATACTACTGATGGAGACGCAAAACTTTATGTTCAGGGAATGGGAGGTCCTTCTGCGATCGTAAAAATTCCTGATGCTACAATTGCAGCTCTCAGAGATATCTATAATAAAGATAAAGCAGGTATTTTAAGTGCTAAGATCAGAGTGTATTTAGATCCGGCTAGCTGGAAAAATACCAACTCAACAGAAGACCGCAGATTTACAATAAACCCATTGACGGATACTCCTGTTAATTTCTCAAAATTGATCTTTACATCAGACTTAACAGCCGGACTTGGTTTATATAATTATAACATAGATAAAGGGTACTATGATTTTATAGTAACAAAAACCGTTAAAGATCTTGTTGAAGGGAAAAAGGAAAAGGATTCACAAGGAAATGAGACCCTAATACCTAACAGACCACTATGGATCAGCGCAGGAACATTCGCAGCAAATGCTACAGGAGCTCTTTTAGGAGTTCGTAATACAACAAGAGCATTTGATATGAACAGAGTTATTTTTACAGGTTCATTAGACAAAACAAATGCGAACAGAGTTCAGCTTAAAGTGACTTACGCCACAAAAAAATAAATACAATAAAAAAACACTAGACAAAATAATATGTGCGGAATAGTAGGATATACAGGTTTTCAAGACGCTTACGAAATTGTAATCAATGGTCTTAGAAGATTAGAATATAGAGGGTATGACAGTGCCGGAATTGTTTTAGAAAGTTCAGACAATAAACTTGAAGTAGAGAAAACAAAAGGTAAGGTTGAGGATTTGGTGAATATTTCAAAAAATTTAAAAGGAACAGCCAAAATTGGTATGGGACACACCCGTTGGGCTACCCATGGAGTTCCAAGTGACAGAAATTCCCACCCGCATTTGTCAAATAATGGAAAAATAGCAATTGTACATAATGGTATTATAGAAAACTATGATACCATAAAAACAATGCTTACTGAAAAAGGATTTACTTTCAAATCAGAAACAGATACAGAAGTATTGGTAAA
Source organism: Chryseobacterium sp. 7 (assembly GCF_003663845.1). Taxonomy (NCBI): domain Bacteria; kingdom Pseudomonadati; phylum Bacteroidota; class Flavobacteriia; order Flavobacteriales; family Weeksellaceae; genus Chryseobacterium; species Chryseobacterium sp. 7. Next base: position 178,913 of record NZ_RCCA01000003.1, on the reverse strand, counting down.
CCTTATCCAGTATTTTATGGATCTTAATACAGAAATGGATTTCCCTACTGCGGTAAGATATGCATTGAATGAGGTATACGGAGCATATGCTATCACTGTACTTCATGAAGATGATCCGGGAGTATTGGTAGTAGGAAGATTAGGTTCTCCTTTGGCAATCGGAATCGGAGAAAAAGAATATTTCATCGCCTCTGATGCATCTCCTTTCGTAGAATTTACCAAAGAAGCTATTTATCTTGAAGAAGGACACATGGCGACTATCTCTCTTGAAAAAGGAGTAGATATCAGAACCATCAATGATAACTCTAAAATTGAGCCGGAAATTCAGGAGCTTAAATTAAGCCTTGAGCAGATTGAAAAAGGTGGATATGAGCACTTCATGCTTAAAGAAATCTTTGAACAGCCTAAATCTGTGCACGATACCATGAGAGGTAGACTTCTTGTAGATGAAGGAGTGATCAAAATGGCTGGAATCTGGGATCATGTTGAAAGATTCAAAAACGCCAACAGAATTATCATTATTGCCTGTGGTACTTCCTGGCACGCAGGTCTTATCGGAGAATATCTGATAGAAGAATATGCAAGAATCCCTGTAGAGGTGGAATATGCTTCAGAATTCCGATACAGAAACCCAATCATTACAGATAAAGATGTAGTAATTGCCATTTCTCAGTCCGGGGAAACAGCTGATACAATGGCTGCTTTAAAGCTGGCAAAAGAAAAAGGAGCATTTATATATGGTATATGTAATGTAGTAGATTCTTCCATTGCAAGAATTACGGATGCAGGTTCATATACACATGCTGGTCCTGAAATTGGTGTTGCTTCTACAAAAGCATTCACAGCACAGCTTACAATCCTTACTTTAATTGCATTTAAACTAGGAAAACACAACGGAAACTTAGGAAACGCTGAATTTATGAGCTTAATTTCTGAGCTTGATGCTATTCCTAAGAAAATTGAAGAAGTGCTGAATACGACCCACGAGCTGACGCAGAATATTGCAAAAGATTTTGTGAAAGCTACAAACTTCCTTTATTTAGGGAGAGGATACAATTATCCTGCTGCCTTAGAGGGAGCGTTAAAATTAAAAGAAATTTCTTACATCCATGCAGAAGGATATCCGGCTGCAGAAATGAAGCACGGTCCTATTGCCCTGATCGACGAAAATATGCCAATTGTAATTATAGCACCTAAAAAAGGCCACTATGATAAAATTGTAAGTAACGTTCAGGAAATTAAAGCGAGAAAAGGAAAAATTATCGCCGTAGTTAACAAAGGAGACCGTCAGGTAAGCGCAATGGCAGATTATGTTATTGAAATTCCTGAAACTTCAGAGTGTTTCTCACCAATCGTTGCTTCCGTACCTTTACAACTGCTTGCTTATTACATAGCAGTATATAGAGGTGCCAACGTAGACCAACCTAGAAACCTTGCAAAATCTGTTACTGTGGAATAAAAAGTTGTTGTAAATAAAATAAATTTAGATTTCTTCCGTTATTTCAAAAAAAATCTTAAAAGTTTCTTAAAAAAATTATATATTTACGGCTTAATTATAAAAATTAACATGAAAAGGATATTTCTTTTATTATTGTCTGCGTCGGTAGCATCGGTATCTTGTTCAGGTGGTGGCAGCTCTTCTGTAGGGAAGCCAGGAACAAAAGGAGAATTGATACCAAGAGAAAAAACTAAATCATTTGTTGCGGAAAGACCATACGGAATGGTCGCAATTCCTGCAGGTTCATTTGTTGCTGGTTTAGCAGACCAGGATCCAACAAATACTCCTGAAAAAGCAGCATTGAAGACTGTTACTGTTTCTTCTTTCTTCATGGATGAAGCAGAAACTACCAACTCGGAGTACAGAGTATTTATCAATTATGTAAGAGACTCTATTGCGAGAACTTTACTAGCTGAAGCTGCCGGAGAAGGTGGTGACGAAGGCGGACGTAAAGGTGCAGCAATAGGAGATTATGCATATCTTGCTAAAAAAGAAGAAAATTTAACACCTTATCAAGAATATATGGAAGGCCAGGGTGGCCGTGAAGACGGAGGATATGATGCAAGCAAAAGATTAGATTGGAAAATTCCTTTACACTGGAGTACTACAAAATATCCAGATGTAGAATACGCAGAGGTTTTGGAGTCTATGTATCTGCCTTCTTCTTCAAGAATTGGAAACGAAAGAATTTTAGATGTAAGTAAGCTGAAATATACTTACCGTTGGGGAGATATGGACGCTGCTGTTGCAGATAACGAAAGAGGAGCTAATTACCTGAAAAGCGAAAGTATCGCGATCTATCCTGATACTACGGTTTGGGTAAAAGATTTCCACTTTGCTTACAATGAGCCATTGTTTGAACAGTATTTCTGGCACAAAGCGTACAAAGACTACCCTGTAGTTGGAGTAACCTGGGATCAGGCAAGAGCTTATTGTAACTTCAGATCTAAATTGAAAACAGATTACAACGAAAGTTTAAAAAGAAAAAAACAAAGACCATTAGAGTTCCGTCTTCCAACTGAAACAGAATGGGAATATGCCGCAAGAGGAGGTATGCAAAATGCTACTTATCCTTGGGGAGGTCCATATTTAATGGATGACAGAGGTTGTTACCTTGCCAACTTCAAACCGAAGAGAGGTAATTACATGGAAGACGAGAAAAAAGGTACTTATACATATACAGCTCCAGTTAAGAAATTTAAGAAAAATGGGTTTGGGTTATTTGATATGGCTGGAAACGTTTCTGAGTGGACATTATCTTCGTTTAACAATTCCTCAGCTGGATTCTCTTCTACACTAAATCCTTCTACTAAAGATAAAAAGGATACGAAGAAATCTGTAAGAGGTGGATCTTGGAAAGATATAGGATATGCCCTGATGACAGGTGCTAGAGATTGGGAAAGAAAAGATTCCGCAAGAAGCTATATCGGATTCAGAACTGTACAGGATATTCCTGAAGCAGCTGTTAAACCAAGAAGAGTTAACAGAAATTAATCAGACAATTTTTCAATAACAATTTTATTTAACATTAAAAAAACTAACTCAATATGTTTAAGACTAAAGATGCTTGGATGAATTTCTTTTATTCATTCGGTGCTGCAATTGTAATTCTTGGAGCTTGGCTTAAAATTACTCACATTACCTTGGGACCAATTAACGGGAATATCGCTCTTACCGTAGGGCTTATTACTGAGGCAATTATCTTTATCATTTTTGCATTTGACCCTCCAAAATCAGAAGAGTCTTATGCTTGGGAAAATGTTTATCCTGAGTTATTAGATAAACATGCTAACCCGAATCCTCTACACTCTAATGTTTCTTCTAGAAATAATAATGCTGCAGCTCAATTTGCTGAATTAGAAAACTCTCTTTCAACCAAATTGGACAAAATGCTTGAAGATGCCAGATTAGATGTGCAATTATTTGAAAGACTAAGAACAGGAATTGATAAATTCTCAAACTCTGTTGATCAAATCAACCAAACTGTTGACGTATCTGCTTCTACACATAAATATAATGACCAATTGAACAAAGCTGCACAGCATATGGAAAGCATGAATGCTCTTTATGCAATGCAACTTGAAAGCGGTAAAAAACAGTCAGAATTTGCTAATAAATATGTAGCAGATATGCAGAAATCTGCAGAACACTCTGAGAAATTCAACCAAGAGCTACAAGGTTTAACATCTAATCTTAATAACTTAAATAGAGTTTATGGTGGTATGCTAACTGCTATGAAGTCTTAATTCCTAACCATTTCTAAATTTAACTACTTAATCAAAAAACAAAGAAAAGAGAATGGCACAAGGAAAACAGACCCCTCGTCAGAAGATGATCAACCTAATGTATTTGGTGTTCATCGCGATGATGGCCCTAAATATTGATGCAGAAATCATCAGATCATACTATGACTCTACCAGAGCATTGAATGAAACAAGAACTTTAACAGAAAGAAAGAACGAAAAGATCTTTGAAAGAACATTAGAAGCAAAAGCTCAGCAGGTTCCGGATACCTATGCACAACCTTGGGAACAGTACAAAGTACTTAAATCTAAGATTGACGTGTTGGTAAAATCTTCTCAGGATATCAAGGATCTGTTAAAAAAACAATCTGAGTTTCATGATAAAGACAAAGACGGTAAAGATATTGACGTAAGTGAAAATTTTGCTGCACTTAACAATAATGAAGCAACTACTGAGTATTTCTTTAAAGAAGGTGATGAAAATTCCCCTTCAAAGAATGCATTAGATCTGAAAGCTAAAATTGATGACGTAAGAAATTACATCAATGCTACTTTTGGAAATAATCCTCAGCTTAAAGATTTAGTAGAAAGAGCTAACAAATCTCTTATTGCAGAATATCCTAAAGGAAAATCTCCAAATGAGAAGACATGGTTCCAAAATAAATTTTACCATCAGCCATTAATCGCTGCGATATCTAACTTGGAGATTATCCAAAATGATGCCAGAAACGTACAGTCGGATGCATTAGCACTATTACTTCAAGAGAAAGTAGATGCGAGCATCAAATTTACAAGCTATGAAGCTATTGTTTCTGGTCCTGTAGATATTCAGGCTGGTAAGCAGGCCGAAATAAAAGTAATGCTAGGAAACTATTCTAACAGCAACAAAATCAGTATCTCTGGTGTAAGCAAAGTAGAGAATGGAAAAGGTCTTATTAATATTTCAGGTTCTGGAATTGGTGAGCATAAGCTAGGTGGTGTAATTACATTGACAGATGCTTCAGGTAAATCACAGCCTTTCCCATGGACACACACTTATAATGTAATTGCCGGACCAAGAGAAGTAAAACTTGAAAAAGGATTATTACTTGCTGCAGACAAAATGAATGTAATGTATAGAGGACTTGAGAACCCTGTTTCAGGATCAATCTTAGGAGCTGACAATTCTAAACTTTCATTATCTGCTCCGGGTGCATCTGTAAGAAGTACAGGTCCGGGTAAATGGAGTGTGAAACCAGCAGCAGGTAATGTTGTTAAATTAACATTATCAGGAATCGATCCTTATGGAAAATCAGTATCTCAGGTATTTGAGTACAGAATTAAGAACGTTCCGCCTCCAAGAGGAGAAATGAGAGGACAGAATGTATTGTCTATGCCGGCAACTTCTATTCCTAACCAGTCTGTTCAGGCAGCAATTCCTGACTTTGATTTCCCTGTTTCATTTACTGTAACTCAGTTTATGGTAAGAGTACCAGGTAGAGCAGCTCTTCTTGTTCATGGTAACTCTCTGGATGAAGCAGCAGGTTTAGTGAAGAATTTGAGAACCGGTGATGTGGTTTCTATCTTTGATATTAAAGCAACAGCTCAGGGTCTTGATGGTCAGATTATTAAAAACATTACTCCTATAATCATTAATGTTCAATAGGACTAAAATTGTAATTTATTATGAAAAAATATATTAGCACCCTTTTAGTATTAGTTTCGGGATTTGCTTTTTCCCAGACTATTCTGAACGCAGCTTCTCCGGAAGAGTTCAGACAGATGAGAGCAGAAAACAAACAGAAAGTTGGTGATACTATTGTAGATAAAACAGTAAAGCCTCTTGAATATGGTTTTGTAGAAGACAAAGATATCCTTAAGAGTATGTTTGTTTGGGAGATCATTGATATGAATGATAAGATCAACCAGCCATTCTACTATGACAATCCGGATGGCCTTCTTGCTACACCTACAAGATCGCTATACCAATTATTATTGGATGCTGCTTTGAGTGGTAAGATTCAGCAGGTATATGACGATGAAAACTTTACCGTAAAGCTTTCTCCTGAAGGAATTCAGAAAAGATTGGAAAAAGTGATCATTAATGATGCTGCTATTGATATCTTAAACTCTGGAAGACAGCTTACAGAAGCTGAGAAAAAACAATATACTGACGTATTTAAGACCACTACAGACAAAGTAAAAGTTCTTAAAATTATGGGTATGTGGTTTATTGATAAGAGAGACGGGCAAATGAAATACAGACCTCTTGGTATTGCTGCAATGGGACCAGATCCTGCAGTACAGGGAGTTATTGGCCCGGATGGTAAGCCTATTGCAGGTAACGATGAGCTTATTGACCTTTTCTGGATCTATTATCCAAGTGCTCGTGATATCTTAGCAAACAATTTTGTTTTCAACAGAAAAAATTCATCTGCTGATTTATCTTTCGATGACGTTATCAATGCAAGAAGATTCTCTTCTATCATTTATAAGTCTTCAGCTGGTTTAGGAGACGGTACTATTAAGGACTATATCCCTAAAAATGCTGATGAGCAGCTTGAAGAAAGCGATAGAATCAAAGCACAGATTCTTAACATGGAAAATGATATGTGGAATTACTAAATTTCACTTGATATTTATAGAAAACCTGAGTATTTTTACTCAGGTTTTTTTATTATGAAATCGCCCTTTATTTATTGCTAATCAATAATCAGTAATACAGGCGATTACATATGACCTTTAAATAAATGAAATTTCTCATATGAAAAATGTAGAGTATATTATTGTAGGAGACGGATACGCGGGGCTTTTTCTGGCTCATCAGCTGATTAAGAATAATAAGTCCTTTGTAATCTTTTCTGAAGGGAGAAAAAGCGCTTCACAAGTTTCAGCAGGAATTATCAATCCGGTTGTGCTAAAGAAGTTTACCACATTCTGGAAAGCACAGGAGCAAATAGACTTCCTTAAAGATAGTCTGAAAGAAATAGAATCGTATACCGGAGAAAACTATCTCATCAATGCTCCTATTCACAGGATTTTTCATGATGAGAATGAGCAGAACTTGTGGCTGAAAAAATCGGGAAATGACGAATTATCTGCTTTTCTTGATAAAAATTTTGATCGATTAGAGCTTGTAAAAAACGACTTTCAGACCGGAAAGGTGAATCAGTCTGCCAGGCTGAATGTTAATGGATTTTTCACAGGTTTATTCAGTTATTTTGAGAAAAATGATCATTTGGTAAAAGAAAAGTTCGATTACACTCAATTGAACCCTTCTGAATCTGCATATAAAGATATTACTTTCAAAAATATGATTTTCTGCGAGGGAATGGGAGTGAAAGATAATCCATACTTTTCAGAAATTACAGTGAACCCAAATAAAGGGCATCATATAAAAGTGAAGCTCTCACAGCCAATTCCTGAAAACATAACGATCAAGAAAAAACATTTCTTATTCCCTACCGGAAACGGACTTTATTTCTATGGTGGAACATATGACAGGGAACAGCTTCATCATCATATTGACGAATCAGCGGTTGAACAATTAGTGAAAGGACTTTCAGAGTTCTATCCTTATGATTTTGAAGTCGCAGAAGTACATTTTGGCTTCCGCCCCACAGTGAAAGACAGAAGACCTATCATTGGCAGGCATGAAACATGGAATAACTTATATGTTTTTAACGGATTAGGAGCCCGTGGCATTCTGAATGGCTGTTATTTTGCAAGAGATTTATTCAGATTGATAGAAGAATGTATTCCGTTACATGAAGAAGTTTCAATGAACAGATTTCATTAACATATTTTAGTATACCTATCCAAAATATAACATGTATGAATGAAAATATATTAGGTATTATTGCCGGAATTCTTACTTCAGTTTCTATGATTCCGCAGCTGGTAAAAGTGATCAGGGAAAAGAATGTAGAAGATATTTCTCTGCTCATGCTTTTAGTCCTCATTTCAGGGCTTTCATTGTGGGTATGGTATGGTTTTGAAAAGGAAGAATTACCTATTATCTTATCCAATGCATTTGCTGTTCTGGTGAATGTAAGCCTTCTGATCTGCTATATAATTTACAACAAAAAAAAGTAGAGCAGTATTCATAAAAAAGACGCCTCACGAATGGGGCGTCTTTTTTTATTTAAGTGAATGTCTCGTCCTAACATATCGTTACAACTAAAAAAGTAATGTTATGGAACAATTTAATAATCAGTATGTAAAGCGTAGTCAAAAAGATTACAGTTTATCCTTTAAACTAGCCGTAGTGGGTGAAGTAGAAAGTGGTTCGATTGGAAATCGGGCAGCAATGCGCAAATATGGTATCCAGGGACATGGTACTATTACCGAATGGCGTAGAAAATATGGTAACTTTGATCTGGATAACCGTTCACAAAGTAAAGCTATGCAAACCCCGGAACAAAAAATCAGAGAACTTGAAGAGAAGCTAAAACGTTTGGAGCACCAGAATCGATTCTTAGAGAACCGCTTAGTAAAATCTGAAGATAAAGCTTCTATTCTGGATAAGCTGATTGATTTAGCCGAAGAAGAATACCTGATTCAGGTAAGAAAAAACTTCTCTCCCGATCAATCCAATATATCAGCAAAGAAAACAAAAAAGCGATAAGCTATCTTTGCGGATTGGTCGGGATTAGCCGACAGCGCTATTATCGAAGCTTCTGGATTACAGAAAGCAAAAGAGCCAAAGCTGATCAGGTGATTCAGCTTGTCAATAGCTTACGGGTGGTGATGCCTCGTCTGGGCACAAGAAAGCTCTATCATATGCTGGAACCCTCGTTACAGTCCTTACATGTAGGCAGAGATAAGCTTTTCCGTATATTGAAAGCTAATGATATGCTTATAAAGCCTAAAAGAAACTACTGGATAACCACTGATTCCCATCATCGATTCAGAAAACATAAAAATCTGATAGAAGACATGCTGCTGGAACACCCTGAACAGGTATGGGTTTCGGATATCACTTATATTGGGGGTAGAGACCGTAATTGTTATCTGTCTTTGGTCACTGATGCTTATTCTAAAAAGATAATGGGATATGATGTTTCTAATAGTCTGGCAGCTCAGGGGCTCTTAGTGCATTGAATATGGCTATAAAGCAGAGAATGTATAAGGAAAGCTTAATTCATCATTCTGACAGGGGTTTTCAGTATTGTAGTATGGATTATCAGAAAATACTGAAAAAGAAAAACATTAGTCCTTCAATGACCGAGAGTTACGATCCTTATGCAAATGCAATTGCAGAAAGGGTAAATGGGATACTTAAACAAGAGTTTCTATTGGAAGACTATCATGTTAATATACAAACAATGAAGCTATTAGTAGAAGATGCCATCACAATTTATAATACTAAAAGACCACATTGGTCGTGTTATATGAAAACACCTGAACAAATGCACAAACAGAATAGTGTAAAAATAAGAACCTATAAAAACAAATATAGTTGTAAGGATAGCCCTACAACTATATCATAAATATTAGTATTTTTATCTTATTAATCTGTAACGATTATTTAGGACTAGTCAGAAATAATATTATTGAAGAACAAATTTTGCTAAAGGAGCCATTCTTGCTTTATTTAAAGTAAGCGTATTTCCATTTACAGAATAGTTATCTGCTGCAAGGATTGCTTTTGTAAATTGGTTTTCAATATCCAGATCTTCACAAGCCATCATGGTAGACATTCCCTGGTTGAATTTTATTCTCATCATCTCAGGTTTGATCTCGAAAGTTCCTCCCAAACCATTGCATCCTGCATGTCCCTGGTATCTCATACCATTCATATCAAGTTTGAAATAAGGATTGTTCTTAGGATTTTTAAGATCGATCGGCTTTCCGTTAAGCTCAGTAAGCTTCCATGTTTTTCCTGTGATATCATTAGCTGTTTTTTGTGCATTTTGAGTTTTACAGGAAACGAATAAAAACGTTGCGATAACAAGTGCCGATAAATAATAACATAAACTTTTCATAATACTTATTTTTTAATGAATGCTGTTCAATATGCTAATAAGATGCCATTTTCGCCGGGCCAGACTGTTTTTTTGCCTGTTTAAGATGGAACAGGACCATATCTGCATTCTTCTTCAGGAAAGTTATATTTCCCTTAATATCAGAATATTGATACTCTTCATTAGAGGCTGTGTACTCCGGTAGAGCATCACTTTTTTTAAGGTCAAAAGTTTTACCGTTTAAATGTATTGTTGCGGTATTTTTGGTGTTGTTGATGGTTACTTCTATCTTTTCTCCATAGCTGTCAACATACACATTTTTGGAAATGTCGTCTGCATTTTCTGGGGCAGCAGCGGTAAAGGTTTCAGCTTCTTTTCCGGGATGCTTACACGCTGTTAGGGAAACAATGGTCAATCCAAAAAGGACTGGTACTAATAATTTTTTCATAGTGAGATGTGATTTTAAAGTGTTTCATGAATAATGATATTAATGCCTTATAAATTTACAAATATTTTTAATAAATATATGTTAAATTTTCATAAACTAACGGAAAGTATAAATTAAAGTAGATTTATCTCACTGTTTTATGAATCGTTTTTCAGGAAACCAAAAATAATATTTATCGTATAAAAATTAGAGAGATAGGGGTTAATAAGGGATTTTTAAGCGTCTTATTTTCAGGAAGATATTGTAGTTTCTTTTCATTTGTTTGTGTTAATTTTTGGCAAAAGTAATTCAAAAAAGAAAGAGAGACAATAAGTTAATATTAATAATCTGGAATCATGATAAAAGTTAGGTTAAGTTATTTTAATTCAATAATAAAACATACTTCAAATGAAAGGTAAACAGCCTTTAAAAATGTCTAAAAAAGCAATAGATTTATGTCTATAAGTTTTTCAGGATATAAAATTTGGCTTGATTTTTGAAAATTGAAACCTACACAGATGGAATATCACGATTGTTCCTATAGTGCTTGAATAAAGGATTTATTCGCAATTTATTAAATTTTTTATTCAGGTATTTTAAAGGATAGTTAAATTTTGTTAATCCATGATGGAAATATCATAATCTGGGTGTACATTTGCAACTTCAAAATGAGAAACTTCGTAGTATACTTTTTAACCGGTCTTTTTCTGCTCTTTGTAGTAGAAAGTAGAATTGATGTTAAGACTCTTCGAAATGACTATACTGGTCATTCTTCTCATCATATGCCCAAAAGAGTTAACCGCCTGAATCAGACTTTTGAAAAGCTGTCTGTTCAGCAAATGGCTGATAATATAAACACCTCCACCTTTGAACTTACAGAAAATGATTTCCAGTTATCTGATGTATGGCAGGCTATTGTCCTTTTCACAGGAGTTTTCAGTTTGATTTATATTTTCGGATTAAAAAGCTTTAAACGGTCAAAACCGGATATTCATGGCTTTGTTCTTGGTTTGGCGACCAAAAGATTTATTCTTATCCGTTCTATTAGAATTTAAAATTTCTCCGTTCTATTTATTTTCTGCCTGATTCCGGGTAGAAAGAACTTGCGTTGTGTATGCCGGTAATCATCACAACGTACCTTTCTTATTACCGTTTTATTTCTACAAAACATTAACGATTTATATAAACTCTAGAATTATGATAAAAAGAGTTGCTTCGGGAATTGCGCTGAGTGCCCTTCTGTTGGCGGTTGGCTGCAATAAGAAAAAAGAAGAAAAAGAAGAAGTTACCGTATATCCGGTGACGTCCCCTGTGGTAATGGATACCGTAATCAACAAAGAATACGTAGCCCAGATTCAATCTGTAAAAAACATTGAAGTAAGAGCTCAGGAAAAAGGTTTCCTGGAAAAAATCTTTGTAGATGAAGGACAGTACGTACAGGCCGGGCAAACATTGTTCCGAATTATGCCTAAACTGTATCAGGCAGAATTATTAAAAGCACAGGCAGAGGTAGAACAGGCTTCTATTGAGCTGAAAAATGCAAGTACATTGGCAGGAAACAACATTGTTTCCAAAAATGAAAAAGCAATGGCAAAAGCCAAACTGGATGCCGCTAATGCTGAGATGAAACTGGCTCAGATTCACCTTTCATTTACTGATATTAAAGCACCATTCTCCGGCATTATCAACAGGATTCCTTTGAAACTAGGAAGTCTTGTAGATGAAGGAGATCTTTTGACATCCTTGTCAGATAATACCAATATCTATACGTATTTCAATGTTTCTGAGCCTGAATATTTAAGTTATCAGACTCACGCTGCAGACAGAGGAAGCAATCAGGTATCCCTGATCACTGCCAATGGAGAAATGTATACCCAAAAAGGAGAGATCCAGACCATTGAAGGAGAATTTGATAACGAGACCGGAAATATTGCTTTCCGTGCCAAGTTCCCTAACCCTGATAAGCTTCTGAGAAATGGCGAAACAGGAAAAATACAGATGACAGTACCTGTTCATAACGGTTTGATTATTCCACAGAAATCTACCTATGAAATTCAGGATCAGAAATATGTATTTGTTATTGACAAAAACGGAGTAGCAAAATCCAGAAATATTAAAATTGCTTACGAACTGCCGGATCTCTATATTGTAGGTTCAGGAATCTCAAAAGGAGATCAGATTCTTCTGGAAGGAGTTCAGAAGGTAAAGGATGATCAAAAGGTGAAGACAAAATTCCAGGATCCTAAGAAAGTTCTTCAATCATTGAAATTAAAAGCAGAGTAGTGGTCTCTAAAATGAAGCAGTATGTTTAAAAAATTCATTCGCAGACCTGTTCTGTCAATAGTAATCTCATTGATTATTGTATTTATGGGGGTTTTGTCATTGGTAAAACTTCCGGTGACTCAGTTCCCATCTATTTCTCCGCCTAAAGTAAATATTACCGCAGAATATCCGGGAGCTAACAACGAATTGTTGATTAAATCCGTGGTAATCCCTCTGGAAAGAGGATTAAATGGAGTTCCGGGTATGAAATATATGACCTCAGATGCAGGAAATGACGGGGAAGCTTCCATTCAGCTTGTATTTGATCTGGGGACAGATCCCAATGTAGCTGCAGTAAATGTGCAGAACCGTGTATCTTCGGTGGTGAATAAACTTCCGCCTCTTGTAGTGCGTGAAGGGGTAAAGATCACGCGTGAGGAACCCAACATGTTGATGTACATTAACCTGTACAGTGATGATCCTAAAGCTGACCAGAAATTCCTTTTCAACTATGCAGATATCAACGTAATGTCTGAATTGAGAAGGGTAAGCGGGGTAGGTTTTGCCGATATCCTGGGAACCCGTGAATATGCAATGCGTATCTGGCTTAAGCCGGACAGGTTAACAGCCTATAATATCTCAGCAGATGAAGTAATGGAATCTCTGAATGAGCAAAGTTTAGAAGCATCTCCGGGTAAAACAGGAGAAAGCTCCGGAAAACGCTCTCAGTCATTTGAATACATCTTAAAATATTCGGGTCGTTTCAACAATGAAAAAGATTACGGAAACATTATTCTAAAGGCAAAACCGGATGGAGAATCTGTAAGATTGAAAGACGTAGCTGATATAGAATTCGGAAGCTCCATGTATGATATTTATTCTACATTGAACGGGAAGCCTTCTGCTGCAATTACCGTAAAACAATCCTATGGATCCAATGCAAGTGACGTTATTAAAAACGTAAAAGCATTGATGAAAGATCTTGAAAAGAATAACTTCCCTAAAGGAATGCATTACGATATCAGTTATGACGTTTCCAGATTCCTGGATGCATCCATGGAAAAAGTAATTCACACATTATTTGAAGCTTTCGTTTTGGTAGCCATCGTGGTATTCTTATTCCTTGGAGATTGGCGTTCTACATTAATTCCGGCGCTAGCCGTTCCGGTTTCATTAGTAGGAACATTCGCTGTGATGTCCGCATTCGGGATTACGCTGAATATGATTTCCCTCTTTGCCTTGGTAATGGCGATCGGGGTTGTAGTAGATGATGCGATTGTAGTAATTGAGGCCGTTCACGCTAAGATGGAAGAAAAAAATCTTTCTCCATTAAAAGCAACGGAAGAAGCAATGCATGAGATTAGTGGGGCAATTATCGCAATTACGCTGGTAATGGCATCCGTATTTATCCCGATTGCATTTATGTCAGGTCCGGTTGGGGTATTCTACCGTCAGTTCTCTATTACAATGGCTTCATCCATTATCTTATCAGGGATTGTGGCTCTTACTTTGACGCCAGCATTGTGTGCCCTGATTCTGAAAAATAATCATGGAAAAACTAAAAAGAAGACTCTAATTACTATTTTCCTTGATAAATTCAATAATATATTTACAAAAGGAGCTGGAAGATATGAAAAGATGCTGAACAAAACAGTGACGAAAAAAACAATAACGTTACCGTTACTATTAGCATTTTGTGCCTGTACATTCTTCCTGAGTAACTCTTTGCCTTCAGGATTTATTCCGGCAGAAGACCAGGGGATGATCTACGCCATTATCCAGACCCCTCCGGGATCTACATTGGAAAGAACCAATCAGATTGCTAAAGAACTTTTAAGAGAATCTGAAGGTATTGATGGAGTACAGTCTGTTTCATCCCTTGCAGGATATGAGATTCTGACAGAAGGTACCGGATCTAACTCGGGAACCTGTTTGATCAACCTTAAAAGTTGGGAAGAACGTAAAGAGTCAGCTGCAGAAATTATTGAAAAGCTGGAGGAAAAAGCCAAAAATATTCCAGGAGCCAATATTGAATTCTTCCAGCCGCCTTCAGTACCAGGGTATGGAGCTGCGGGAGGTTTTGAACTTCGTTTGCTGGATAAAGCAGGAAGTGGGGATTATCATAAAATGGAGCAGGTAAGTAATGATTTTGTGAAGGAGCTTAAAAAACGTCCGGAACTTGGATCGGCATTTACATTCTATTCTGCGAGTTTCCCACAATATATGCTTAAGATTGATAATGATCTTGCGGAACAGAAAGGTGTAACGATTGAAAAAGCGATGGATAACTTATCTACGTTAATTGGATCTAACTATGAAACGAGTTTCATTCGTTTCGACAGGCCTTATAAGGTAATTGTTCAGGCAGGTCCTCAATATAGAGCCTTGCCGAGTGACCTGTTGAAGCTCTATGTGAAAAATGATAAAGACCAGATGGTTCCTTACTCAGATTTTATGAGATTGGAAAAAGTATACGGATTGTCAGAAATCACGAGACACAACATGTATAATTCAGCAGAGGTGAGTGGAACTCCGGCACCAGGATATAGTAGTGGACAGGCCATCCAGGCCATTCAGGAAGTTGCGGATAAAACACTTCCAAGAGGATTTGGTATTGACTGGGCGGGTATTTCTAAGGATGAAGTAAGCCGAGGAAATGAAGCCGTATTTATCTTCCTGGTATGTTTAGGATTCGTTTATTTAATCCTTTCTGCACAGTATGAAAGCTTTATTCTTCCGTTGCCGGTAATTTTATCTTTGCCAACGGGTATTTTCGGAGCCTTTTTATGTTTAAAACTTTTAGGATTAGAAAACAATATCTATGCACAGGTGGCAATGGTAATGCTTATCGGACTTTTAGGTAAAAATGCCGTGTTAATTGTAGAGTTTGCCGTACAGAAGAAAGCTGAAGAAGGAATCCCTGTAGCAAAAGCGGCTATTGAAGGGGCAGCTATTCGTTTCCGTCCGATTTTGATGACATCATTTGCATTCGTAGCGGGACTGATTCCATTGGTTATTGCAACAGGACCGGGAGCAATCGGTAACAGAACCATTGGTACAGCAGCAGCAGGAGGGATGTTAATCGGAACCATTTTCGGATTGATGATTATCCCAGGATTGTATTATATCTTCGGAACCATTGCTGATAAGTCAAGACTGGCCAGATATGAAGAAGAAAATCCCCTAACAGAACAAACTGAACCTTATGAACATGATGGAAAATTCGAAGACTAAAAATATAATCGCAGCCATTGCCTTATCACTTGTACTTGCAAGTTGTAAGGCGCCCATGGCGACTGTCATAAAAGACGAGGTAAAAGAAAACATTCCTCAGAACTTTAATCAGGAAGAACAGCAGGATGCTAATAACAATAGCGGAACAACGCCATGGAGACAGTTCTTTACAGATCCTAACCTGGTAACCCTTATTGAAACAGCTTTAAAAAATAATCAGGAGCTGCTAATCACTCTTCAGGAAATTGAAATTGCGAAAAGTGGTGTTTTAGCTAAAAAAGGAAGACTTACTCCAACGGTTTCTGCAGGAATAGGAGCAGGACTGAAAAAATCTGGTCGTTATACGAGCGAAGGAGCAGGTGATGCTACCACAGAAATTGAACCAGGAAAAGAAATGCCGGATCCGCTTGGAAATTTCGAAGCAGGATTAAATGCAAGCTGGGAAATTGATATCTGGAAAAAACTCAGAACGGAAAAAGAATCTGCTGTGGCTCATTATCTTTCTACAGTGGAAGGGAAGAACTTCGTTTTGTCTAATCTTATTGAAGAAGTTGCTGATAATTATTATGAACTGTTGGCTCTGGATAACCAACTGGATATCATACAGCAGTATATTAAGCTTCAGCAAAGAGCATTGGAAATTTCCAAAATTCAAAAAGAAGCCGCAGCGGCAACAGAACTTGCGGTGAAGAAATTTGAAGCAGAATTGGCAAAATCCAAGGCTGCAGAATACACCATTCGTCAGCAGATTACTGAAAAGGAAAATGAAATTAATGCTTTGCTGGGAAGATATCCACAACCAATTGTGAGGGCAAAGGAAAACTTTATGTCTACCATTCCTCCTACAGTGTATACCGGAATTCCGTCACAGTTATTGGCAAATCGTCCTGACATTAAACAGGCAGAATTAGAATTAAAAGCTTCAAAATTAGATGTTGAAGCGGCAAGAAAAGAATTTTACCCTTCTTTGGAAATTTCTGCAACATTAGGGCTGGAGGCTTTTAAACCTTCATATCTTGTTAAAATGCCGGAATCTATTGCTTACAATCTGGCAGGAGAACTTGCGGGGCCGCTTATCAATAAGAGTGCGATAAAAGCTAATTTCCAGACGGCAGATGCAAAACAGGTTCAAGCGTTATATGAATATGATAAAACCATATTAAATGCTTATCTGGATGTTGCAAATTTAATGTCGAAGGTTAAAAATATAGATCAGTACTATCAATTGAAATCACAGGAAACCAAGGCTCTGGATCAATCTATTGATATTGCCAATCAGTTATTCCGTAATTCAAGAGCGGATTATCTTGAGGTTCTTTTGAACCAGAGAGATGCGCTGGATGCTAAAATGGAGCTCATCGAAGCAAAACAGAAACAGCTCAGTACAGTAGTCGACATCTATAAAAGTTTAGGTGGAGGCTGGAAATAGAAACATCATAATTCTATCAATAAACAGTTAATGTTTTGGGGTCGATTCTTTTAGGATCGACCCTTTTTGTTTTTTAATACGACATGTTCTGTCGTACCACATAGATATTTTTGCATCAGAATGAAATAGAATCTTATATATTATAAATAAGATTTAATTATTGATTTTTAAGTCTTAAAAGGTGTTAGATTTGCAAAGTTTTTTAATAAACTAGTTCGTAACTCAGAAAACAATATTGAAATGAGAAAACTTATCTCGGTGCATTTATCATATGCATAGGCTTGAGCATGTCTGCTCAGGAAGTAGTTTAGCAAAAAGATATCAATCCTAATCAAGTTAGTGATAAAGCTAAAAAAAACTGGAAATCCTAGTGTTGTAGTCGAAACAGCAATTTGAAAAAAGATAAAGATTATGAAAATTTTAAAAGGAAAAGTTAATACAACACCAACACCTGAATAGTCTACTTCTAATTATTTCAATATTGTTCTCAAATTTATTTTTTTTACAAAAATTAATGGGTTCTGTTGGGGTTACTGGAGGTGTTGGTTATGTGGCAGATTCAAATACGGGGACTTTTGGAGGAAAATTTTATTATTCTTATGGCTGGTCTGTGTCAAATAGTAGTGGTTTCAAAATAAGCCTTCATTTGGAGTTTTAATATCCAGAACATAAACTAGATTTGTTAGCGATACATCTAAAGATTATAAATAATGAATAGAAATAAGAGTTTATTAATAGCGTTAATTATTATTACGGTAATTTTTTTGTACAATCGTAAATTTTCATCAGAAAGTGGAGGTGGTTTTTTAGATGAAGTGAGAGAAAAAGAAATAAAATCCTTAGTCATCAAAAAATATATAAATTATGATAATCATAATATACCATTCTTAGTCTACGGAAATAACGATAGTATAATTATTTATAGAGACTGGTGGGGAAAAATTTTCGTTGGAGATTCAATAATAAAGCCAAAGGGTTCTTTGGAAATAGTTATAAAAAAATCTAGTAGAATCGAAAGGTTTAATTATGAAGATAAATTTGGTTTAAATAATTAGTATCCTGCTGACACGAGCGTCTCGCTCGTTTCCATAAACAAAGTACAAAGTCACTGCAACTGCAGTGGCTTTAATTTTTTATAAATGGATTTGTACAACGGAAATAGCTGTACTGTAATATTTTAATTTCCTAACTTTGTAGTTATCAACAATAATCCAAAAACTATGTCAATCACCAACGAAGATCAGATGCTCGGAATGCAAAAAGTAAGTGAAGCGGTTGCCTTCACCCTAAAGAAGATGATGGATTACGCTGAACCGGGAATGACCACGAAAGATCTTGACGAATATGGAGCCAAAATACTGGAAGGTTTTGGGGCAAAATCGGCTCCTTATCTGACGTATGGATTTCCTGGCTGGACGTGTATTAGTGTGGATAATGAATTTTGCCATGGTATTCCCACTGATCATAGGATTTTGAAAGAAGGAGATCTGATTAATATTGATGTTTCTGCAGAGCTGGATGGATATTGGGCTGATAATGGAAGCTCATTTGTCATCGGAAAAGATATTCACGGACATCAGAAATTGGTGGAGGCATCTAAAGATATTTTGAGAAAAGCAATCGACAACATAAAAGGCGGTGTGAAAATAGCTGACATAGGATATTTAATGGAAACAGAAGCCAAGAAAAGAGGGCTTAAAGTCATTAAGAATCTTGCCGGCCATGGAGTAGGAAAAAGCTTGCACGAGCAGCCCGATGAATTACTGAACTACAGGAACCGCTATGACACCAGACGTTTTAAGAAAAACTCCGTTGTGGCTATTGAAACTTTTATCTCAACTGATTCCAATCTTGCTGTTGAATTAAAAGATGGTTGGACGATGGTGGGAAATAAAGGCGGTTATATGGCTCAGCATGAGCATACTCTTGTAATTACGGATGGAAAGCCAATCATTTTAACCGAAATGAACGGAATCCTGAATTAATTTTATTCAATCCTTTGTAAAGGCAGATATGAATAATCAGGGTACCTGATCTTATTGGTAATTCTATTGCTGAAAATTCTTTGATTTTCTTACATTTTACAATGAAAAACCTTATCTCCCTGTTTTAAACACAAAATAATTAGTAGTTTTTTTATTGATGAAATTTCATCTGATCAGATGGTCGATTCCCTACTTGTTATTTCTTGCCTAAATTCTTACTGTTAAAAACTTTACGTTTATGATCTGTCAAAAAAAATCATAATCACAGATTGATTTTCCCCATTTTTTGAAAATTTTCAATCACTGTCTCATTGATTAAACGGTTGAAAAGTAGGGTTTTAACTTGCTAAACAGCAAATACTTTGTTATATTTATAGAATAAAATCAATTTACAAAACTTATCTTGTATGAAAAAAATTCTTTTAATCCTGTTGGGAATCATTGTTATTCTGGCTGCTGTAGTATTGGTCAAAACCTACACCTATCCGTTTAAGAAAAATAATTTAGGAGCAGGTGAAGGATGGAAGCCCGTAAAAAATGATTCTGCTGTCATGAGATTTTCCGGTGGATTAAAAGTTCCTACCGTTTCTACAGGGAGTTTGGGTGAATTTGATTATGCACCGTTTGATCAGTTCAAAACGTATCTGAAAACCTCTTATCCATTAGTATATCAGAACACAGAAAATGTTGAAGTCAATCAATATGGCTTGGTGTTCAGGCTTAAAGGAAGCAATCCTGGTCTGGAACCTATTTTATTCCTTTCTCATATGGATGTTGTTCCTCCCGGAGATGCTGATATAAAAAATAACGAAGAAAATGTATTCCGTCCGGATGATAAGCCATTGGAACCTGTTTCAAAAGTAGCGGAAGATTGGGATTATGCTCCTTTTTCCGGAGCTGTTGCTAACGGAAGAATCTATGGCAGAGGGGCAATTGACATGAAAGGAATGCTTTTCTCCTTAATGGAATCTATGAATTCCATGATTAAAAACAAGCAGATTCCACAACGTGATATTTATCTGGCTTTCGGTTTTGATGAAGAAGTAGGCGGACAAAAAGGAGCAATGCAGATTGCAGATTATTTTAAGAAAAAAGGATTGAAGTTTGATGCTGTTTACGATGAAGGAGGATTAATTATGCGAAAAGGAAATGTAGCAGGCATAGACAGAGATGTAGCGGTGGTAGGATGTGCTGAAAAAGGATTTCTTTCCGCAAAAATAAAAGTAAAAGGATTGGGCGGGCATTCATCAATGCCTCCTATGGAAAGCGCTATCGGGAAAGCAGCTGTTATCATGCAGCGTTTGGAAGATCACCAAATGAAACCCGTAATTACTCCGTTAATCAAAGAATTTTTTAATAATATTGGTGGAGAAATGCCTTTTGCAACAAGAATGGCGCTCGCTAATCAATGGCTTTTGAAACCTGTTTTGATTTCCCAGCTTACCAAAAACAATACAACCAATGCTTTGGTAAGAACTACCACTGCCCTCACTATGATGAAAGGTAGCGATGGAACCAATGTACTTTCTCCCGAGGTAGAATTTGTCGTTAATTTCAGACTTCTTCCCGGAAATTCAATAAAAGATGTAAGAGATCACATTGCTAAAGCTACTGAAGGGTTTGATGTTGAGGTAGAAGAAATAGATAATAGCAGAGCAGCTTCTGCAATTTCACAGACCAATACTAAAGCTTATAAAATGATAGAAGCGGGAGTCAAAGAAATTCATCCCGGAGCTATTGTTACCCCTTATCTTACACTGGGAGGAACTGATGCCGGTAAATATGAAATTGTAAGTAAAAACGTCTACCGATTTATGCCGATTCAGATCAACAGTGCCGAACAGCAAAGTATTCACAGTACTAATGAATACCTTAGCATAGAAAACTACCTGAAGATGATTCACTACTTTGAGTATGTGATGAAGAATTATGATAAATAAGTGTCAATGGTGAATTCGATTGTGAATTTTTGATTTCGGGTTTCGAGGTGCGTGTTTTTTGAGATTCGGAATATTTTACCGCGAAGCCAGCTAAGATATTTTATTGTTTTTAAGAACGATCGCAAAGTCATTTCACTCAGCCATGGATGATTGATGTCCTAGCTGAACGAAGTGCCTTTGCGAACAAAATATAAACCTTACTAAAAAAACCTTGCGAACATTAGCGTTAATAATGCTTCACAATTGACTTTTCGAAGCAAAAATTGATCTTTCACGGAATAATCATCTAAAATCTTTTTCACAAAAAATATATTGCGTCAAGTTTTGTCGCATTACGCATATAGCTTTGTCATATCAAAATTACAGAGCTATGGAATTACCATTTTACTTAAACTTTAACGACTTTGAAAGTAATTATTACGATAACCTTGAAAAATGGTTTGAGGAATATCACAATACCAGTGAAACAGATTATCTGAAAGCTCTTGCTGAACTTTACAGTCCGTATGTGTATTATAATTTTACAGACGATAGGCTGAAGCCGGATGCTTCCATTGAAGTGAAAGACTGCTTTTTTCCTTATCACGACAAAATCGGGATTTCTTTCTGTATAGATTGTGAAAGCGGAACATCCCCATCCAATGGAATGAATCAGGTTTTTGAATTTAAAAATATATCGATGATGGAATATGCTCAGCATATCCTGGATAAGATCAATAAGTACTGTTCCAAAAATGCTCATGCTCTGGATGGAAGTAAAAATATTCAGGACTATATTAATAACTATGATATTGTAACATCTATGGAAGGAGTGGGATATTGCATTAGCTACAACCGCCATCAGAAAGCAATTCCTTTTTTAAAAGCTTATCTTCCTTACTATGGGCAGACGGTTAATATGGCAATATACAGAGACTTTCTTTTTTCTGTAACTCAGATTGCTGAATTTATTGATCAGAAACTGAAAACAGTACACGCTTTTAAACAGACTATCTATGCACGTTCAAGAGCAGAAGCAAAATTCAATGTGCAGCTGAGCCGACAGTTTCTCACATTGTGCAACTAAAATTTTACACCAAACATTCATACTTAATTATATTGCGGAAAACTTATGTTTTTCAATTAAAATCCCGGTCAGTAATGACCGGGATTTTTCAGCTGGGTAATAAGGGATGATCTTAACATCTGTTAATAAAAAAGCTGCCTCATGATTGGGACAGCCTAAATAAGTGGGATGAACTTTATTAGTTTTGCATTACCCCTGCATTTTTTAATTTTAATAATAAACTGTTGAAATCATTACGGAGAGTATTTATATCAGCAGCTGATGAATCGGCTTGGCTCAATGATTTACTTATAGGTAAATTGATCATCATGGGCTGGCTATTCGTATCATAAGGAGCAGAGATATTAACAGGGAAATCATCAGTGTAATTTCCTAATACTTCAATTACTATATCAAGAACCCACTTTTGATTAATTGAATCCGGACTGCTTTGGGTAAAAGTAAGGGTAGCTTTATTGTTTTTAATATAAATGCCTGTTGAAACCGGAAGTCTTTTGAAATCATCTATCGTACCGGTATAGCTAATCGGTTTTATATCAGAAAGTGAGATAATTTCTTCTTTCACCTGAGTAGAATCCATATCATACCAATATCCTTTTGTAGTTACTTTAAGATAAAGATCTCTGGCTTCAAAGGCACTTGCAAGATTATCAAAGGTTATATCTACAAATTTGTCCTTAGATATATCTGCCAGATGAAAACTTCTCACCAGTTTATCTGCCTGAGCCTTTTTTATAGTGGAAACCATTGGTGGCATTCCGGGAATCTCTATTTTGTTATTGTAGGCATTTTTATATAAGCTTTCAATATTGGTATAAATAAGATTATTAATAGGAGAGTTGGTTAGAAATGCTTCAGTACTATGGAATGTGTTATCATAGAACTCCAGTGTTCTGTCCTGTGGACCATAGGTGAACAGGAAGTTATCTTTAGAGGCTAGATTGATGAAAGTATTATTAAAGACTTTTACACCATCTTTATATTCTCCTATCGTTAATGATCCTGCAACTTGTCCAATAGGTCCGGTTCCAGCTTCTCTTTTAAGATAATTATTATAAATCAATGTTTCACGACATTTTTTATTTTTAAAATGCGGATATTCACAAATTATATCCATATGAAAAGGGTTTTGTGGAGACAAATAAAAGCGGTTACCATAGAAATGCTCGCCGCCACCTCTTAGTTCTGCATGAGAATCATAGAAATTATTATTGAAAATAGTATTATTGCAACTTAAGGCGTCTTTATCTGAAGCAACAAATAAAGGATTATTTTTAAAGATACAGTTAGTGACATTTGCATCACGGGTACCATAATGAAGGGCTAATCCCGCATTTTCATTATTTTCGAATAAAACTCCATCAAAAACAGCATCAGTATTTCCTCTTCCAAAATCAGAAGTTGTACCTTCCTCTGCATCAATTCCCATTTTTGGAGATGTTCCGTAAGTTTTTCCTGTATTGGTATATGATCCGCCAATTACTTTAAATCTTTTACTGTTTACAATTGAGCATCCTTGTCTATAGTTATTATCTGCATGGCAGTTTTTTAGTATTCCATCTTCATTCCAGTTATTGGTTTTTATCTCGGCAAAAAGTTCATCTGAAGAAATAAAAAAACCATCCATACAGCAATTATCAGATCTGCAGTCTGTCAGTTCATATTTTTGAGACGAACTAACCTTGAAACCAGATTGATTATTATACACATTAGGATCTGCACCATCCGGTTTTCTGTCGTTTTTAGAACCATCATAATTAAGGTTTTCTACTTTAAAATTCTTACATCGGATAAATTCAAAGCCACGCATGTTAATAATAGGTGGATTATTCGGATGAGCTTTAATAAGAGCTCCATTACCGTAGATGGTAAAATCGGATTTGTCCGTAAAGCTGAAAAAGAGTTCAGGACCTATATCTGCGTTACCTTCCTCGTCTCCAGTGTAGATCAGAATTCCTGTTTTCGGGTCTTCGACTCGTTCGTATCTCTTGGTGAAACTTCCATCTCCCTGCATATATTTTGCATTTTCAAATACTACGATGAAATCTTTCTGCGGAAGAAAAGAAATCATTCTTCTGATGGCGGGTGCATCATTCGTAACTCCATCACCTACTGCCCCGAATCTTTTTACATAGACGGTACGGTTGGCTAGCCAGTCGACATCCGCGTAATAATCGTTATCTTTTTGTCTATAAATAATGCCATCGGCTTTTGTGGGATTCATTACTGTTCCGTCATGCCATATAGTGACTTTTTTAAAATTTACATTTTCGTTAGTGAAACTATCTAAGCTGTACTAAACTGTCATTGGGATAAGTGCTTCCTGTTACGAAGAAATCATTAGTGTAAATCATTGTTCTTTGTTTTTGGTGTTATATTTTGGGTAGATTTTACAAACTCTTGCAAGATTTTTTGTTTTGATCTACCACAAAAATAAATACCCGATACGACAGAACTTGACGTAATTTAAACAAATAAAAATCTCTTACATTCTGTAAAAGACTTTGGGTTTTTAAGTTGGTTTTATCTCTTTTTATAAGGAATATTCCATACCAGATCAGCGGTCAGATAATGAACGCCACCATGATGAATACTTCTGCTATCTCTGATGAGGTCATCCATATAGCCTATATCCACAGTAAAAGGAGAATTGGGAATAGTGAATATATAATAGGCTGCAATACGCATTTCACGATACCCGAATGAATCCCATTTAGAATCCGGTTCATTGAGATGACTTATAGAGAACAATGCTTCTGCACTCAACGCCAGCTTTTGATTATTTTTAGGAGATAAATTGTAGGTCAACTGGCTTTTGATACGGGTTCTTAATTGAAAATCCTCTTCTACCTGATGAAAGTCTGCATCAAAAAACTTCCTGAATTCCTGTCGTACCGTATTTTTCAGTTTCCATTTTTTTCCAAGATCAAAAGTGTAGGCATATCTTCCGTAAATCCTGAATTCCTGTTCTGTATTTTCCTTATCATAAGGAGCCGTACTTTCATATTGTGGCTGCAGGCGGTAACTCAAAGCATAGCTGTACTGCTGATGTGGAGCAAATGAATGATAAACTTCATGATTCAAGACGATGATAGCTTGTTTTGAAAATAGATTATGATTATCCGGGCTGCTTTTTCTCCCTATTGCAATATAGCTCAAAGCCTGTTTCTTACCCAAAGAATCCAATTGCCGCTTCACTCCAAAGGCTCCCCAGAATGCATTGTTGGCATCTCCCAATCCGGGTGGACTGATCTGCGCCTGCATAGTGGCTCCTATAAATCCCAATAAAAATAATACTGTAAAAAATTTCTTCATGCTCAATAGTGTGGATAACTGTTTTAATGTTAAATGACTGCGAAACCATGAAATGAATATGAATATTGTTGAGACGCAGATAGAATACTTATTGATGTCAAAATTATAGGCTTTGTTCATAAATTGTTTATTCAAAATCTTTTAATACTGTTTAAAAACAAGACAAAGCAAAGACCTGATTTAGGATAAATTTAGGAATAAAGCTTTTTGGACTAAAGGATAATTGTTAATAAAATGTGGATAACTTATTAATAACTTGTGGAAATGTGGACAAGTATTTTTGACTTAATTATAAATAGATTGATTTTCTGATACATAGATGCAATAATAAATTGCCACAATATAAAATACTGTGGCAATTTGGTTGTATGGACTGTTATTTACATTTAGTTCTGTCTTACTCCGCACATAGCATCCCATGTGGTCCAAAAATGAGCATTGATGGCTCCAATAGGAGGATTTGTGCTGTCTGCAACGATGCCTACCATAGAAGCACAGTTGGAATTGCAGCCTATTTCATTATGACTTCCCTGTTGTGGCGGAATCTGACGCCAGGTACCGGTAGATCCACTCAATAATTCTACTTTAATTTCAAAGATCCCGGAAAGATTAGGAGTCTGAATTTGTTTAGTCGGATTCTCACTTGAGATAAAGTCACTCCAGTTTCCCTGTGAGAAAATTACACGCCATGTAGAAATCATTTTTGAGGTATCATTTTGTGGGGAAAGATACACCCAGAACTGTGCTCCGTTTCCAAGTACTAACTGACCTGAAGAATTTGTATTTACACTTGTTGATGTCATATCGATTTGGATTTTAGATGGTTAGGTTGTATTTCAAAGTAACGAAGAACAGAGATTATATGGTATAGTATAAATAACCAATTGTAGGGGTTAGTAGAAATACTTAGGAAAAGATGAAAGGTAAAACTGAAGCCTGATTTGTATTAGTTGTTTTTGCTAGAAATATGACTATTAATTTAATACGTCGAGTTTTGTCGCTCTCACGATAGATATTTGTGTCAAGAAAAATCACATAATATAAAATGAAATACAAATGGATCTTCAGAATTATTTAAACGAAATACAGGATTTTGATGATGCTTCGCAAAAGCAGCTTTTAGCAGAATGGAAAGACGGAGCATTTTTGGATATCCCTTCCATGATGCAGCAAACTAACAAAAGTTTGTTGGACTTTTTTAATACTCAAAATAATATGCCTCTGCCTAATCCATTAGGAGAAACGATAAGAGGGATGAATAATATGAGCCCTTTGCTACAAATAAAACCTCCAAACAATAGCAAAACGTCACAATCTCTTAAAACATCTTATTTTATAGATGCACAAATAGAAAAAAAAGGCAATCTATCTGTAATAAATGATTTAAAAAAAACAGCTAAAGATGGATTTTTATACACTTCTCTGGATGTCTTTTTTGATAAGAATTTAAATGGGATACAAGATCCTGATGAAAAGTTGATGTTTAAAGTTTATTTTTTCTTTTCAGATGACGGGAACAAAGTGCGTGAAGCTTATCAGGTTTCCAGACTAGAGGAGAGTGATATCTATTTCTTTATTGAGGGGGATGAAGATTTCTTTTCTTCCAAAAAATTATATGCAAAAGTTTCACCGGAAGTAAAAAAGCAATTCTATAATAAAGACGGAGAACTGGATGAAAAGTTTTTCAATTCCTCAGTAATGGGTACACTTTCTAAAGAAACGGGATTTGAGGCTGATATTGTAAGAGAACTTCTTGAAAATGGAAATGTTGAGAAAGAAAATGTGAATTTAGAAAAGATGATAACAGCACTTAAACAGGGGCTTGTATATTTTTTTTCTACATCAAAAGCTTTAGGATGGGCATGTAATAAAATCGGGAATGGCTTAGACTATTTAAAAATATCAGATGATTTCTGGGATACTCAAAGTGAAGATTATTTTTTTGACAAAGATAACCTTATCAAAAAAATTATTATTTCAGATGATCTTATTAATAAAATAGATAAACTTTTTGAAAATAAAAAAGGTTTAGATCTGCATGATATTACTCCGAATATTCTTGAGCAATATATTAAAAAGTATTCAGGCGCAATAAAGAGATTTATACAATATTATAATGACTTTGTTACCCGGGAGATAGATGCTGTTTACCAATTGGCAGATGGTGGTATAGGAGAGTTTCTTGCAGGGAAAATGCAATTATGGGTTGCGTTTCGATGTGGTCTGTGGAATGGAATAGTAGATTTTATATCTTCATTATTCAAGTTTGTAGGAGAGATTCTAGAAGCCCCTTTCAATGCCGTTCTTGATTTTCAAGGGGCGATGGAAACATTGGATAATATTTACGATTTTCTGTTTGGGGGGCATTTTCTGGAAAATTTGGGAAATGCTGCTACAGAGATGTATAATAAGTTATTAGACTTTTGTAAAACTCATAATAAAGAAGATTATGATTGGGTGAGGGTTTCCTATATTGCAGGAAGCGGTATTGCCTTTATTGCGAGTTTTTTTATACCTTTTACACAGGTTTTGAAAGCCGCCAATCTTGGTAAGGTTGCTGAAATTATTCAGGCTGTAAATAAAGAAGTAGGAGCAGCTCTCTCAGCAGCATCAAAATATAGTAAGGGTCAGGCATATAAAGCATTAAGTGCTTTGTTGGAACTCTTTTCAAAGGGAGGGAAAGCATTTTGGAATTTCCTGAAAAATGTCTGGGATGAGCTTGAAAAATGGTTTTTGAGTGCAAGGTTTAAACTTTCTAAAGTCGCAGAATTTTTAGGATTTGGCTTTAGTAGAGAAACAGCAGAAACTCTAGGTAATCTTGGATTAAAACCTAAAACTGTTTTTGAACAAACCGGGCTGGGAGCTAATCTTCCTTATGGAAATTTTGTAACCAGATTGGAGTATAAAGGTTTTACTGTATTTAAAGGGAGTAAAAAACAGGTTGCAGCTTTTGCAAAAGAGTTAAAAGGCATGAGCAATGAGGCAGCTATAAAATATCTGGATGATTTATTAGAAAAAATCTTTATTATTGGAGAACGATTTGAAAAGCATATAGAAGATGGACATGTTCGTATAAAAAAATTTAAAGCCGATAATCTGGTTGATGAATATGAATATCTTGCTAGTCAAGGAGGAAGGGCTGCAGAGCGGGGATTTAATTATAGTCCTAGTGTTGGAGGTTTCCATATCTTAAACAAATTAAATAATAGTTTGGTGAGAATTATAGCGAATCTCGGAACAAAAATATTACCTACAGGAGAAACAGTACGTTTAGCACACATAGAATACTGGGTTGAAGAAATGGGTAGATGGAAATTGAAGCCAGATACTCACACTTTCTTTCCTAGTAAATGGGATATCAATAAAATAAAGAAAGTAGTACAAGAAGCAAGTGCGAATATTATTGAAAGAGAAGGTAATAGATATGTTGGCATATCTAAAGATGGAATTAAAATTGAAATGTATATAAATCCAAAAACGAGAGAAATTCAAACTGCATACATAACATTTAAAAAACATTAAAAATGAGTAAAGTAGAATTCAAAGTAATTGATAATGATTATCAGATTGTAAAATCAACTGACGAGAAATATATATTGTTAAGTCTATTTATTGGTAAATTTCGTGAATCTGATAACATTCAAGAAATTATAGATATGCTAGAAGATGTTAAAAATGAAAATAAGACATGGAAAGAAGTTATAGAGCCTTATGGTATGTTTTTACCAATTGGATATGACTCTGGGCACTTTAAATGTGATAAAGAGATAGCATACTTTATTTCGGATCAGCAAGAGTATCAGAATATGGAAATGCCTTTACAAGAACTTATAGATTTAATGAAAGATTGGAAAACATTTTAATTATATAAAGTAAAGATTATTATCAGCAAATTAAAGAAAGATGGAAAAAATGTTTTTGAAGCTTATATAGGGCTTAAACAAACATTATCTCCTTTAGAATCTATGAATGAAATGAGAAAAGAATTCATTCAAATTACTTTTGAAGAAGCAAAAGAAATAATGATAATCTGTATCACAGATTATCATTCAATAGAAGAATATCAAGGTAGTATTTAAATGATAATAAAAAAAATTACAGAGAATTAGGTTTAGCACCTCTTAATATTACTGTTGATAAAGTAAAAATGAAAAAAATAATTATTAAAGAAAATAGTCAAGATATTTTGTTGGCATTAAAAGTTTTATATTCTAATCAGTGTTTATCTTCATTAGAAGATGTTGCTGAAAAGTTAGAATTATATAGAAAAAATGATTTTGTAGAAATTATAGCTGACGAGAATAAAGTTATGGAGTCAAAAAAAATGTTGGACTCATTAAATATTAGTTATGATTTTGAATAGATTATTTTAAAATTAAAAATAATCTATGCTAGCTTTGCTATATCATAATTGTTATATCCTATTTAATGTATTATGAAAACAAAAAAATCCTGTGCTAAACCAGCACAGGATTTTATTTTCTTGCAGAGAGGAAGGGATTCGAACCCTCGATACAGTTACCCGTATACTACCTTTCCAGGGTAGCTCCTTCAACCACTCGGACACCTCTCTTTTTGAGATTGCAAAAATAGTGTAATTTCTGGAATATCCAAATTATTCTTACAATTTAATCTGTAATTTCTCCACAAAGGCTTCTGGTGAAATTATCCGCGAAACTTCCGGAGTAACTTGGGTTATCAATCAGGTGCATTGCTTTGGTAATTGCCGTTTCTGCAGTCATATCTCTTCCGCTGATGGCTCCGATTCTGGAGAAAATATTACTGTTTTCATACTTTCCGAATGAGATTCCTCCTGAAATACACTGACTTACCACCACAATTTCAGTTCCGTTATTTCTGATTTCCTGAAGCGTTTCTTGAGTTTTTGCACTGCTGAAAATAGTTCCTGAGCCAAAAACCTGAAGGATTAGAACCTTCATTTTAGGGATTTCTTTGAAGTGGCTCAGATGCATACCTGGGAAAATTCTCCAGAATAAAATATCCTCAGAAATATGTTCATCCACATGAAATTCTACCTCCGGATCACAACGGAACAGGTTATCTTTAATAATATTCAAATGAACTCCGGATTGTCCCAAAATAGGGTAGTTCGGACTTGAATAAGCATCAAAGTACTCCGCAGAATATTTCAAAGTTCTGTTTCCTCTTAATAATTTGTACTCAAAATATACGGCAACCTCCTGAATAACTGCTTCATCATTCTCATAAAGGCTTGCATAATAAAGACTCGTTAGAAGATTTTCCTTCGCATCCGTTCTTAAATCACCAATAGGAAGCTGGGAACCTGTCATAATTACCGGTTTTCTTAATCCTTTTAGCATAAAACTTAATGCTGATGCCGTATAAGACATGGTGTCCGTTCCATGAAGGATCAAAAATCCATCATAATCATCATAATTTTTTTGAATATAAT
Organism: Chryseobacterium sp. 7; assembly: GCF_003663845.1. NCBI lineage: Bacteria > Pseudomonadati > Bacteroidota > Flavobacteriia > Flavobacteriales > Weeksellaceae > Chryseobacterium > Chryseobacterium sp. 7. Next base: position 148,135 of record NZ_RCCA01000003.1, on the reverse strand, counting down.
TAGCGATCACTCTCCATTCTTCAGGACCCATATCTGAGGAATCCAGTGGCTTAGCAAAAGGGTGAACAAATACTTCACATTCCATCAGCCTCATTTCTGGCATTTTTTCAAATATATTACCAAAATCAAAAGCACGGAGACTTCCGGTTTCGTAATCTTTTTCCATTCCGATGGTTCCACCGGTATAGATGAGCAGGACTTTTCGCTTCATGTATTATTTTAATTAAGAATTGGAGACCGATTAGGGTTCATAGGTCAAAATTACGTTAATTTGCAAAGATTTGAAAATGAATGAAACGCTTATCATGAAATTTTATCAAAATAAAATGAACATGGCAGACGTTTCATAAGGCTATTGAAAAAATAACTGAATGCGGATGAAAGACTTAGCGCAAACTTACGAATATTTAAAACAGTTTTTAACCGAAGAAAGACTCGCAAAAATTGAACATTTTTCCCAGGAAAGTTCAGATTTTGTACTTCCTGTTGTGGAAGATGTCTACCAGTTTCGAAATGCAGCAGCCATTGTACGTTCTGTGGAAGCATGCGGCTTTCATAAAGTAGTGGCTTTGCAGGAAGAATACAGTTTTGAACCCAATCTTCGGGTAACAAAAGGGGCTGATACATGGGTAGAGATAGAGAAACTTCCCAGAAATATGGAATCTTTTCAGTCCATTAAAGACAGAGGGTACAAAATAGTGGTTGTTTCGTTGGAGAATAATGCTAAAATGCTGCCTGAATATGAAATTACCGAACCCATTGCTTTGGTTTTCGGAACTGAAATGGAAGGTGTTTCTCAGGAAATTCTGGACTTTGCCGATGAGACACTGGCGATTCCTATGTATGGTTTTACTAGAAGCTTCAATGTTTCTGTAGCCGCATCCATTTGCATGTATGAGCTGAAACAAAAGCTGATAAAATCTGATATAGATTATAAACTGGATGAAGAAAAGCTTTTAAGAATGAAAATCCTTTGGACAGTTAATTCAATCAGGAGCGGACAGCAGATTTTTGAAAAATACCTGCGCGAAAACAATATTGATTGGAAATAATTAATGAGAAATAAAAAAGAGAAGACGTTGAATCTTCTCTTTTTGTTTTTTTATATCATATTGTAATAATTCCATGCAACTACAAAAACGCCGGCAGTTTCTGTTCTGAGCCTTTGATTACCGAGTGAAACTGCTTTTACTTTATTTTCTGCCAGAAATGCAATTTCCTTTTCAGAGAAATCACCTTCAGGACCAATTAAAAAAGTAAGCTGTTCCAATTGAGGAATATTTTTAAGGTCAATTCTTTCCAGATTTTCATGACAGTGTGCTACAAAAGTATTTCCCGGATTAATGTTTTTAAGAAAATCGGTTAGTTTTACAGCATCATTAATGACCGGAAAATGAAATCTCAGACTTTGCTTTGATGCAGCAACAGCCTGCTTTCTGATTTTATCAATATTGATGTTTTTGCGCTCTGTTTTTTCTGTTACGATAATACTGATCTCAGAAATTCCCATTTCTACAGCTTTTTCCACAAAGAATTCAATTCTGTCAATATTTTTGGTAGGAGCAATCGCAATATGAAGTTTCGGATTGAATTCCGGAAGATTTTCTTGGATTTCAGAAATTTCAAGTCCTGCTTTCTTACCTTCTATAACCAGTTTTCCCGAAGCTAATTTTCCTTTTCCATCTGTCACATGAATATCTTCACCATCTTTCATCCGAAGAACCTTTACAATATGCTGTTGCTCTTCATCATTGATGGTGACTTTTTGATCTTCTATTTCTCCGTAAAATAATTTCATATATCCTGGTTTATAAAGGCAACTCCTGTTTTGATGGTTGTATAGATGTCTGTATCACACTCTCTGTAAGAACACATGTATATTTCTTCTATCCAGTTATTGTTAATGAAAATCAGATTTAAATATTCCTGTTTTCTTAAATTATTTTTGATCGATAAAAAATCTCCTTCTTTTGGAGTGTAAGGAAAACTAAAAACATGCTCAGAATTAATTAATTGTAAAACTTCATCTTTGATATCCTGAATATATCCTGTCTCAGAACTTCCGCCGTTAAACTCTGAAAAAGTTTCTGATCCCTCGTGTCTTCCTGTGATCGTTTCTAATACCCAATAATATTTAGAATTCTTTTTAGAATGGGTTCCCAGTATTTTTTCTTCTAAGAGTATTTTCATAAATCATATTTTGCTGTTGCGGAAGTTCTCAAATCTGTAAATTCTCCCCGCTCAAATTTCAGCTTCGCTACCATGGCAATCATGGCTGCATTATCTGTTGTATATTCAAACTTTGGAATGTAAATATCCCAACCCAGTCTTTCTTTATTATCTTCCATGGCTTTTCTAAGTGCAGAATTGGCAGAAACACCACCTGCAATGGCTACCTGATTTACATTGAGGTCTTTGGCTGCTTTTTCAAGCTTATTCATCAGAATTTCAATAATTGATTTCTGTACAGAAGCACATAAGTCATTAAGATTTTCTTTAATGAAATCCGGATTTTTTCTGACTTCCTTCTGGATGAAATATAAAACGGAAGTTTTAATGCCGCTGAAAGAATAATCGTAGTTTTCCAGCTTCGGTTTATTGAATTTAAAAGCATCAGGATTTCCTTCCTTAGCAAGTCTGTCAATAATAGGCCCGGCAGGGTACTCAAGGTCAAAAATCTTCCCGATTTTATCAAAAGCTTCTCCCGCTGCGTCATCGGTGGTTTTCCCGATGATTTCCATGTCGAAATAGTCCTTTACCAATACAATCATGGTATGCCCGCCACTTACGGTAAGACATAAGAAAGGGAAGGTAGGCGGCACAGGATTTGCATCTTCGATGAAATGGGCCAGAATGTGGGCTTGAAGGTGATTTACCTCAATAAGTGGTACATTAAGGCTCATAGCCAAAGACTTAGCAAATGATGTTCCTACAAGAAGAGATCCTAAAAGTCCCGGTCCGCGAGTAAATCCTATAGCAGAGATAGCATTTTGTTGTATATTTGCTTTAGAAAAAGATTTTTCAACAACGGGGATAATATTTTGCTGATGGGCTCGTGAAGCCAATTCAGGGACAACGCCGCCATATTCTTTGTGGATGGCCTGGTTCGCGGCAATGTTTGAAAGAATAGAATTTCCCTTGATGATAGCTGCTGAGGTGTCGTCACAGGACGATTCAATACCTAAAATTATAGAGTCGCTCATAATAATGGCAAAGTTAGAGAATAATAACGAGAATGAGAATAAAAAATCTGTAGCTGAAAACCTAGGGGATCAGGTACAGAAAACTGTTGAAAATGTAGAGGGTAAAGTACGTGAAACAGTAAAAGAAGCATCTGAGCTGGCATCAGATGCCATACATCATCCGGTGGAAACAGCTGAAGAGTTTGGTAAGCAGGCTGTGAAGGATGTTACCAGCTATACCTGGTGGGCAAAACTTCTACTGATTCTCTTTTGGCTGGGTATTTTTCTTGTGGGCGGAGTTCTTATTGCCATCAATCTTCCGGTAACGAAACAATGGGCAGCAGATCAGGCTCTAAAGCTTGTTAATAATGATTTTAAATCTGGATTTACCACAGAAAGTGTAGACGTTAATTACTTCGGTGATGTGACGATAAAAGGGTTAAAGGTTAAAGATTATAAAGGTTTTAACTTTATTACAGCCCGCGAATTCCGTGCAGATTCCGACTGGATATCTCTGGCCGCCAATGCTATTTCAGGAAACAGCAATTCTTTAAGCTTTAACTCTCTGGCTTTGGTAAATGCTGATGTAAAAGTAATTACTTATAAAGGAGACAGTATCTCAAATTTTGTAAGATTTGTAGAGCTATTTGACAACGGGAAGAAAAGAGACCCGAAAAAACCTCCTTTTCAGCTGAATTCCAGAATTCAGATTATTGACTCTAAAGTTTCTATTGTTAATGAAAATTCTCCCGGTGAACAGGGAAAATGGCTGACTGCAACAAAATTTAACTTAAAAGCACCAAACGTAAAAGTCAATGGCCCGAATGTTTCGGCATTAATTAATAATATGTCATTTGTAACCTCAAGATGGGGAAAATCCCATTTTGTAGATACCTTTTCAACAGAACTGTCTCTCACGAAGCAGTTTTTGTCATTAAAAGACCTTACACTCAATACAGATCATAGCTTACTTCAGGGAGATATTAAATTTAATCTTCATGACGGATCCTGGGCAGATTTTGCAGATAAAGTACGATGGGATATGAATATCCAGCAGGGAAGCCAGCTAAGCGGATATGATATCAGTTATTTTGTAACAAACTGGGATAATATTAAACCGTTCAATCTTGCAGGAAAAATGACGGGGTCTTTGAACAAATTCCACCTGGAAAATTTCCTGATCAGAAATCCTGATGTGAATATTGCCACCAAAACCATGAAGGTTGATAATTTACTGAAAGGTCATTTTTCCATAGAAACGAAAGATCTTTCCACAGATTTTACCTACAAAGATTTAAAAGCAATGATGCCTTCCTTTATCTCCAAAAAGATGAAGAATTTTGCAGACGATTTTGGGAAGCTAAAGTATAACGGAACCGCAAAAGTAAATCCGGATCAGATCTATGTGGATAATGGAAACTTAATAACCGGAATAGGGCAGGCTAAAATTTCCAAGCTTACCTTAACAGGCTACAGCAATGCGATGCCGAAATATTCTGGATATCTTGATGTAAAAGATCTTAACACCTCTGTTATTACAAAAAATAAAACAGTTGGATTGATTTCCGGTAAGTTTGATCTTAACGGACAAAGCTTTGATGTCAATACTATGCGTCTGACTACAAAGTCCCAGATTGCCAGTGTTGAAATAATGGATAAAACAATCAATAATCTATATCTGGACGGATTATTGGATCACAAAAAATACAACGGATTGATTACCGTTAATGATGAGCAGGCAAAAGCTACCATCAAAGGATTAATAGATTTCAGTACTTCAAGGGTTTCCATGGATGTGAATGCAGATGTCACTTACCTGAACATGAACTATTTTACCAATAAACCCGGCAGCCAGGTGGTAAGCGGTCAGGTTGAAGGGAAAATGGCCATGTCTTCTATCAACGATCTCACTTTGGATGTGAATGCCAATAACCTGAATTTTGCTACAGCAACTCAAAAATATAATATCCCGAATGCCAAATTAAAAACATTCGTAGAAGCGGGAGGACGTGTGATTGATGTAGATGCGCCGGGAGCAGCTACTGGTAAAATATCTGGAAGATACAGCCTTGCAGACCTTGCCGGAATGGTAGAAAACGGAGTAGGAAGAATTCTGGTAGGTCCACCGCCGAGAAAATTATACCGCGGGCAGAATTTTGCCCTGAAATTTGATGTTCAGCAAGGATTGGTCAATTATTTCTTACCAGAACTGAGATTACCTCAGGGGGCTGTTGTAGAAGGAGAATATAACGGAGATTCAAATAACCTGATCCTGAATCTGGATGCAGCTTCTTTGAAATATATCATGACGAAAGAGGAAGAGATTACCGATGCTGATAAAGCGCTGGCATCTTCCAATCCTGATTATAAAGTTCATGATCGTAGACATAACAGCAGAGACAGTGCAATGGTAGACAGTGTTAAAGTAAGAATTAACACGGCGGATCTTAACCAGCAATTGTATGCAAGGATCAGCAAAGTACTCTATAATAAAAATGTCATCAAAGATTTTGAGCTGAAAGGGAATAATGAAAATGGCAATACACTTCATCTAGCAACTACATTTAAACATGGAAGTCCTGATGATGAATTGAATGAAAAGCTTAAAGAATACGCCATCAATGTAGATCAGTCTACAGATGCAGCCGGTGATTTTGTATTTAAATTTGAACCTACTGAAGTAAAATTCAATGAAGTAACCTGGGCAATAGATACAAGCCCTGAACTGAATCATTCTATTACTTACAGGAAGGCTACCGGAGATTTTGATATCAGAAACCTGAGAGTATATTCCGATAAAAGTGCTTTGTTTGTAAAAGAAGCACAGTTTAAATCAGCAAAAGATTTTTATGTAGATGCAGAAATCAATGATTTTGCAATAGAAAAGCTTCTGGAAATGCAATCCGGAGGAAATACCATGGATATTAAAGGTCTTGCTAACGGAAGTGTCAAGATCAAAATGGATAAAAGTACCTTACAGCCACTCGTAGATCTTAATATTGATGCTATTAAGATGAATGGTAATGATATGGGAGATATTTCTATTTCTGCAACCAACGGTTTCTCTCTGAATGTATATGATATTGACGTAAAAGTACACTCTGCCGGAGTTTTAGGGAATAACAGCCTTAATTTAACGGGAACGGTTAATAATAACACTTCTTCTCCAATCATTGATCTTACCGCAGAAATGCGTGATTTTGACCTGTCATTTACACAGCAGTTTGTACAGACTATTTTCGGGAACCTTCGCGGAAAAGCTACCGGAGATCTTAAAATTAACGGAAAACTGAATAACCTGGATTATAATGGTGATATCGCGTTAAAAGATTTTGGATTAAAGCTTTTATTTACAGGAGTAGATTATTCTTTTGATGATACAGTGATACAGCTGACCAAAGGGCTTGCTATCCTTAACAATATTGAGGTACACGATGGAAGAACCAATTCCAAAGGGAATGTCTCTGGGGCGATTCAGTTTGAAACCCTTTCTTCAATGGGGGTATCTCTCGTAATGAGAGCAGACAACCTTTTGATGTTAAATACTACCCAGAAAGATTTTGACCTGTTCTGGGGTAGAGTTTACGGACAGGGAGATTTGTACGTGGATGGACCTGTTTCAGGATTGAGTATCACAACACCCAATATGAAGGCGCTTAACGGAAGTACCTTTACCTTCAATTCCAGCTCTACTTCCAATGTTGAAGAATTTAAAATGCTGAGGTTCCTGAAAGAAGGAAAAGACGGTTTAATTACCCTGGAAGAAAAGAAAAAAACCGGAGCCAATATGAATATTGATTTCAATCTGGCTGTAGATAAAGGAACTACCGTAAATGTACTGGTAGGAGATGATGTTGGAAATATTACTGTAAAAGGATCTGCAGATCCGCTGAGGTTCCATATGAACAGACAGGGGAATATTGCTATGAGTGGTACTTATAAAGTAGATAACGGAACATTTGTCTCTAAGGCAATTCTTAATAAAACATTCCAGATTGAAAGAAACAGCAGCATCCGATGGGATGGTGATGCGATGAAGCCCACGTTAGATATTAATGCTAACTATATAAGAATGGTTTCCAATGCCGGGGAATATCTGAGTCTTGGGAAATTACAGCCTATCAGTATCTTACTGCAGGCCCACATTACCCAGTCGTTGATAGACCCTCAGATTGATCTTAATGTGACAGCAATGGATGTATCCAGCCAGGTAAGAGAAACCCTTGCGGCGAAAATGAGCCAGGAAGGTGAGAAGGTACTTCAGTTCGGTTCTGTTCTTTTGCTGAGCACGTTTAACGTGTCCAACAGTGGTGGAGTAGAAGTAAATGTAGGAAACGTTGCAGAATCACAGGGGTATAATATGCTTCTGAAGCAGTTGGGATCTGTACTTAATACAATGAGTAATGAATTCCAGATTGACCTGAATTATGTAAAAGGAGACCAGAATTCCAACTTTGGAGACAGAGCCAATGCCGGAGTAAGCGTAGCCCTTTCTCCAAGGGTAAATATAAAAACCGGTTTGGGTATACCATTATCCAAAACAGATGGCGCGCAAAACAATTATCTGTCCACAGAAGGTTCTGTAGAGTACGATTTATCGAAAAAGAATGACGGTACGTTGGTTATACGTGCTTATTCCAAACCTACAAACATTGGAATGGTGAGTACAAACGGTTCTGCTAATCAAGCCTATGGAGGAGGAGTGGTGTGGAGTAAAAGCTTCAATTCTTTGTTTAAAAAGAAGAAAAAAGACAAAAAAACTTCAGATGCAAAAGGTGAAATAAAAACAGATTCTATAAAATCAAATGGTAAATAATTAGAATTTTTTAATGATTTTTGTCATCTGTGTTAATTATTGTTAATATTTGATATGTATTTTTTAGTTAAATTATTTTTCGTAAATTTGCAAAAAATACATAGGTTTTTTAAAGAAATTGTAATTTAACTAATATGAACTATCAACTGGACGAAATAGACAAGAAGATTCTTGATTTCTTAGTAGAAAACACAAGAATGCCTTTTACAGAAATTGCAAAGCAGATGGATGTTTCTGCTGGAACAATTCACGTAAGAGTGAAAAAGATGGAAGATGCAGGTATTATTTTGGGATCATCTCTTAATATTGATTATGGTAAGCTTGATTATCACTTCACGGCTTTCATAGGTATCCTTTTGACAAAATCAAACCGTACTCAGGAAGTATTGAAAGAATTGTCAACTTTACCTAACGTAATCGAAGCTAGTGTTATTTCCGGAAAATATAATATTTTCTGTAAAGTAAGAGCTAAGAATACTGATGATGCTAAAAGAATTATTTATCAGATAGACGACATTCAGGACGTAATGAGAACTGAAAGTATGATTTCTATGGAAGAATTCTTAAGTGACAAAAACAGACTGATTAACGCTATCTCTGTGTAAGTCAAATTTTAAACGAATAATTATAAAAGAACTTATGAAATCTCTCATAAGTTCTTTATTTTTGCAGGTATGGAAGAATACAGCTATTTTGACGAAGATCCGAAGAAAGGATGGGGATTTGTACTGGCATTTGCAGCTTTAATGCTGTTTACCATAATGGGACTGGGAATAGATGTGGATGAATATCTGCAGCATGAATACCTGCAGATCCCAAGGTGGTATTTTTACGTTATCTTTTCAATTGATCTGCTGATGATGATTGGGTTGGTACTGATGTTCTTCTACAGAAAAGCAGGCATATTTATGTTCCCTGCTTTACTGGTGTTGCACTTCTTTATGCACAATTACTATCTGTCTACCTTTTTGTATACGGATGTAACCAATCTTTTCCTGTTCACAGGATTCGGAATGCTTGCCATTATCCCGAAATGGAAGTTTTTTAAATAAGAATAAAATCAATACGATAAAGTAATAAACCGCTTTTAAATTCTATTTAAAAGTGGTTTTTGAATAATACAAAGGAGTAAAATATTATTTAATCGTCAACGAATTGAAAATTTTCTTCTTTAAAGGATTCTTTGTCCAATTCTTCCATTCTCCGGTATAAGGATTGTAGCCACATTTCAAAGGTTTTGAGATATCAAGACCTGCATTATTTTTCTTATTACCTTCTGTATAGGCTCTACAGTCTGTACAGACATAGCGGAATTCGCAGTCTTTGCAGGTTTCTATGTAATCTTTGGTCAGGTCCCAGTATTTTTTGAAACCGGGCAGATTGGTGGCTTCGTCTAGGTTGCTGGTATGAATATTTCCAAAGCTTTCCACCATTAACGGACAGTTTTTAATATTGCCGTTTCGGTCTATCCCTATCTTTTTATACAGGCAGGAATTGTGGTTGATGGATTCTAATACTTTACTGATATTGGTATTGAAATATTTCAGTTCCACTTTTCCACAGGCAGATAGTTGCAGTTCATCTTCAATGAAATTTAAAGAAAATCTAAAATCATTTTTAGCTTTGAAAGGAGATTGAGAACAATTGTAGAAAATGAGACTGTAGATTCTGACTGTATTCTGCTGAATAACCTGTACAAAAGACAGATCCACTTCCTGATGAAAAGGAGAAAATATTTCTATACCGGATAAGACTGAGGCTGTAAAAATTTCATCAATCTCTATAAATTCCTTTGCAGTGAGTGGTTTTAAACTATAAATAACCAAATGTTTGATTCCGAGATTTTCTACAGAGATTTTCAATTGATGAAGTACACTTATTTCTTCCAGTTCTATAAAAAGGTTTGTGATGGTACTTGGTTCATGAAATTCATAGGAAAGCGGAGGAAAATTTCGGTCCCAGTCATTTTTACTGATGAATCCATATTCTTTTTCTAACAGGAGGTTGATGTATTCCTGAACAATTTCTCTGGATTCCTCGTTATAATTTTTCATCAAGTCTTCAATAGAATGAGATTTTAGTTCTACCATAATCTCATACAGCTCCAAAGGATATAATTCTGACACATTTCTCTGCAAATCCGAGATGAGTATCCGGGTTGGTCCTTTAGTGGCTAGAATGTTACTGAATAGATTGAAATAGGTCATAAGCTAATAAATTATATAAAGACAAATTGCTTTTTTAGTAATCTGAATGATCTTAACGTTACTTATACTCAATTTTGTGATTAAGTTCAATCGGATTGTTATTTTTTCTGATATTGTCCTGTTCTTCTTTATTCATTTGCCTGAAATCAATATCAATAACATTTCCATGAGCATCCTGCATAACAGCTTTTTTAGCATTTCTGATTTTTTGTTCCATTTCAGCGTTAGGGTTATCATAATATGATTTTGCCAGTTGACCATATTTATTCCAATCAATCAGTATTGGTTTTGTTCTGGCATTAAATAGGCTTGCAGATTTTTTAACTTGTACGAGGTCAAACTTATAATCTCCACTGAAGTCTGTTACAGAAATAATCAACCCGGGTAAACCGCTGAAAATATATGGACCTTCATTAATGGGAATATCATTAGAAAACCATGCTGTCCATTCTCGATTTCCATAAGTGGCCACAGCTTTTTGAACATTATAAATTCCAATTTTTTTCTTTTCCGGGGATATTTTCCATTGTATAGTTTCGTCAATAGGGAGGAGATAGCAGAATTGACCGTTTGTAATTATTTTTGATATTTTATGATTTGAAAAATCTTTCTTTATGTAAAATTGGTTTTCAAAACCTGAAGAAAGCATTGGAAAGCCATTGTTCAATTTTAATGAATCTGATTTCCAATCCATGCTTTCTCTGAAAATAGATTGTTTATCTACAAAATCTAAAATCATTGTCTTTGTAGTAAAGTCATCAGGTGTTTTATGATTTAACCGATAACTCACCTCATAAATAAAACTCATTTGTTGCCCAAAACAACATGAAGTTAGAAATACAAATATTAAGCTTAATTTATTCATTTTTATAGTCATTATCTATTTTGAGTTTGTAGTTGTAATTCGATAAAGGGTAAATCTGACATTAGAAAATGTTATAATAATCGGTGTAGTGATTTAAGAGGTTTTTCTCTGGGATAATAGATCGTCTGAAATTTATCTGAATTTAAATAGTATAAGGAGTTGCTATTTAATTTGCTGGTATTTTTGGTTTTAAATAGATCAAGATATTTAAATGTTAGCGGTAATTTATTTTTTCTTTATATAATCTTTTCATAAATATTCAGCTAGTTTTTGTTCCAATGCATAGTTACAAGTACGGGATAAGCTTGAAAACTGACCAATGGGGTTAATTTCCAGAAAATAATATTTTTCTCCTGCCTTTATAAAATCCAGAGAGCCGCAATTGATATCTAAAGATTTCATTAAGAATTCTATTTTGTCCTCTACATGCTTTGGGAGAAGATAAGGCACAGTTCTATTAGGTTTCTTTTTATTGTATTTTCTGAAATCTGTTTTGGTTTGTTCATCATGCTGAGAAAAAATAGCCATAGACCAGCATTTGCTATTCAAATAAAAAGTTCTTATTTCAAAGTCTTTTTCTATTTTTTCCTGGAAAAAAGTGATGAAAAAATCATGATTTTCATGTTCTTCAACTATAGTTGTATACATGAACCCGCTGAAATCTTTTTTAATTTCATCTAAAGTCACATTTCCATTAATTGTTTTTATAATAGTTTTATTGAGTTCAACCTGATCTGTATTTTCTGCCAAAAAAAATTCAGGAATATCAAAACCTAGTTCTTTGGCTTTGTCAAGTACAATAAGTTTGTTCACAAGTGAGGTACTTTCTTTATTGATATGCCTTTTAGATTCGAGCGTTTTTTGTATATAATCTTCAAGCCAATATTGGGTTTCATTCATATTAAGAAGGATTGAATGATTATTGTATTTCAACCGATTGAAGTTTAACCCGCCTCTTCTGTACCAAACACTTTCAATTTCATCCATAAAAAACCTATTGCGGCTGCTTTCAATTAAGATTCTTTTTTCAATGGTTTTTATTTCAAATACTTCATCTTCATGCACCCGAATAAACTTTTTTTTCAGTGCCATTAAGTCTCTGATTACATCTATTGTAGCTATTTCATTTTTCTGGGAGAGTATAAGTATCATAAGGTTTTTTCTGAGGAATGTGTATGGATCAGTTTAAATTCTAGTTACTAGGATGTATTATTGTTTCATCTTCTTTTGAAAATCTTTGGTGATATTAGAAGATTCTTTTAGACTGGGAAACCCAACAGCCTTACGATTTCTGTTGATACGTGCAGAATCCGAAGCACTGAAAGCTGAGGTAGAGTAATGAATGAATATCCCATAAATGGATTCGGAGTAGTTAATATATTGATGCTTGTCCACCATCTCTATATATTCTCTGGGAGTGCATTCTCCGGATTTTACATATTCTAATAATTTTACTTTAAAATATTCATAATTCTGAGATCCTGCCATATGATTGAACAGTACGCCCATTGGCATAAATATGTTATTGTTTCCGGCTAATCCAATTTTTTGCTTTGATGGAAAACCATAATTTTTGAATGTCCATAGGAGAAGGCTGGCATTTTTTCTATCATTGGTTTCAACGGCTGGCCCACTTCGCTCATTATACTGATCTCTTTCAAAGGCAATACTGAAGGAATCTATTAATGTTTTATTTAATCCCTTTTTCCATTCGTTAACTTTCTGCTCTACTGTTATGCTGTCAATTCCATATTTTTTATAAAGCTTAAAAAATGAGGTATCTTCTCTTTTGTATTTCCAATATGGAGCTACTTGTGCTATTAATTTATCCAGACTTTCATGCCCTCCGAAATTTTTATTATATCGGTCAGAATATTTAATATAATTTTCATATTCTTCTATTCTTTCATTTTGTGATGGATGGTATTTTTTAAATAATTTTTTATATTGTTTGATAGTGGCAAGAGTGTCTTTATTTACTCTAAGTGTACTGTCTATAGCATATACTTTATTGTAATATTCAATATAATTTAGTTTTTTGCTTGTACAGGAAAAGAGGAATAATACAATAAGGAGTATGAAATTTGTTTTTCTATTCATTATTTAAATTTATTTTCCGGTTATTGGAGAAAAGGAGGGGAGTATTCCCCTCCGTCATATCTAGTCAACAGTCATTGTAGCTACTTGTCTTCCATCGATACAAATTATTGTGTCACCTGTATTACCTGGCTGTCCATTAGGTCCTGTCTCGCAAGTTGACTTTTCATTTGTTGCTCCTCCGCCAATAATGCTTCTTGTATTCGCTAACTTTTTGTTTTCCAAAGAAGAGAAATCTCTCTTCATTCCATTTAATTTTTTCATGTTGATAATTTTTGTTGTTTTATGTAAATCTTCTGTGTCAAATACCCCTGACTTGGGCGAGATAATTCTGCATATTTGTCTTGCACTGTACACATGCCGTTCAAGAATGAGAATGTATTTCATCAACGTTGATGGGATAAAACTAGAAATATTTAGATCACTTTTCCGGGATAAAATGTGTAGATAATTTGTTATTTGCTATTGTACAAAAACAAATTACCGGTTTATCCGGAACAGCGTTTTAGTGAAATATATGAAATTTGAAAAAGTATAAATTAAATTAAATCATCTAGAGAAAACTGCATATTGTAACAGGATGTTGCACGGTAATATATTCTATTGTACAAAAAATCAAATTCAAAATTATAACCAGTTATCTACATTGTTATGTTGAAATAAAATCTATATTTTTGGTGAAATTGTATGTTGTAATTCGGTTTTTTTATTAAATATGATTGTGAGTTTTACGGGTTCCCGTAAATTAAATTCTGATTTTAGATGTGTTTATTTCAGAAAGATCAAAATAAATTAAAAAAGATGAAGCTTTTCAACATCATGTTAAAAAGCTTAGAAGGTAAAACCGTAAAATTATATATACCTTTTATTCAGAAAATACACCCTGAAAAAAAAATTCTAACGCCGTATTTTCATCCAGTCCAAACTTCTTCTTCAGACGGTATTTGGTCATCCTTACACTTTTGGGTTCTACACTAAGAAGATTGGCAATCTGTTTTGTATCCATACCAAGATAGAGGTAGGCACAGTATTTCAGGTCTAAAGTGGTCAGTTTTTGCTTTGCTTTTTCATTGATGTTTTTAAAGAAATCCGGATGGAGCTCCTGAATGGTGAATCTGATCTTTTCAAAATCATTATCCACACGGCTTTCTCCCTTTACAACCTGATGAATATTGATATCTGTATCAGAAAGTTGGGTCTGGAGCTGCTGAAGAACTTCATTCTTATGCTGAATATGAAGCTGGCTGGCCAATACTTCGCTTTGAAGTTTTTGCTGGTGAAGCGTAAGAAGCTCTTGCTCCGCTTTTAATCTGGCCTGTTCTTCTTTCTGAAGTTTGATCTGCATTTCTGCTTCATGCTTTTCCGTATCAAGCTTATTTTCTCTTTCAATAGAATAACGAAGTTTAAAATGGTAGGAGCGGAACATAAAAAATGCACCAATTAGTCCGATAACTCCCAAACCGAGATACAGAAGCTTTTCTTTCTTCAGACTGGCTGTTTTCTCGGTAAGAGCCTTAAGTTCCGATTCTTTTCTCTGAGACTGATACTGAGCTTCCAGTCTCTTGGCGGTTTCGGCCTGCCCTTCATCAAAAAGAATATTGCTGTATTCCGCTAATTTTGATTCATATTCAAATGCTTTCTGGTAATTTTTTTGTTTAGCATAAAGCTGAGCAAGGTCTTTCACCACATTAATCATCACATGGTAGTAAACCGGTTTTTGAGTAAGAAGAATCTGTTCCGCTTTCAGAAGGTATTTTTCTGATAAAGCATCATTATGATCCCGCATTGCAAGATTGCTCAAAACTCCCAGTGCACCGGCCTGCATGCCCTGATTTAGCGTTGTATGTTGGGTAAGGGTCAGTATTTCGTTGGCATTATTTTGAATTTCGGAACGAATTTCCGGAGTCATTACGGGATAATTCAGGTAATAATTAGTGAGATTCAGTAATGCCAAAGCATGGACGTGCGAAGAAACATGCCCCGGAAACTGATGATACAGGGCTACTGCCTTTTTGCACATTTCTATGACAGATTTCAGGTCTTTAAGATCCCCTGTTTTTTCATACCGGAAAGAATAGCATACCGCAAGGGCAGAATAGGCAGAGCTTAGTAAGTTTTTATTTCCCGATTTTTCGGCAAGTTCAATGGCTTTTTTAGCATATTTGGTCGCATTTTCAGCATCATTCCATTCCGTATAAATTCCATAAAGAATATAATTAAGCTTTGCATTCAAAATGGTTTCAGAAGGCTGTTTTTCAACAAGTGGAAGCGTCTTCTGGATAAGTTTGATGGTATTTTCAGGCTTGCCTAAAGCGTTGTAATAATAAATATTCAGATAGTTGGCATATAATGACGCTGTTTTATCATTACTCTTTTGAGCAATGGTATTGGCTGCATCTATGATAGAAGGCACTTTATCGTACTCAGATTGGTTAAGCTTAATGATTCCTTTTTGGGCAAGTGCTTTTACCTGTTCAGAATAATTATTTTCTTTTTGAGCAAGTTCCAGCTGCTGCTGAACATATTTTTCAGCTGTAGGATATTGATCACTCACTCTGTAATATTCTGTAAGCTCATTGTAAATTTTGAATTTTTGTGCAGTTGAAATATCATCTTCGCTCAACTGGCTTTTAAGACCATCAATTAAAGTATTCTGTGCGGGATATAAGGTGCAGATAAAAAGTATACAATAGATAAGTAAGTACTTTAGTTTCATAGGGTGAAAGTACAAAAATTGTAGACACCCGTCAATTACCAATATAAAAAAATGAAAATTGAATTATTGTGTAAGTTGTTGTTAATTAGATGATTGTGTGTTTTTGTAGACGTTTTGTAGTCATTGGTATTTTGGGTTGAAGGTGTTTTGTAGTTGCAGAAGTAGAGGCTGTAATATTTTTCTGATGCAATTTTAAACCAGAAAAAATCAAAGAATATTAATTTAAAATTTTACAGTTATGGACAACAAAACATTATCTATTGTTTCTTACATTACCCTTTTAGGATGGTTGATTTCTTTTGTCATCGGGAAAGAAAAATCGAACAGTCTTTTAAAATATCACCTGAAGCAGTCTTTAGGATTGATTATTTTTTCAATTGTACTCTCCATTATTCTTAATGTTCTGATGATGGTGACCAAAATCGGAATGCTTGGGATATTGGGATTCATTCCTTTGGTACTGATGATCATTGGAATCATTAATGCGGCTAATAATGTTGAAAAACCTTTACCAATGATAGGGAAAATGTTTGAAGACAAATTCTCTTTCATCGGATAGTATCTGAAATTTCTCAATATGAACGATTTTAAACATTTAAAAAAAGAAGGTTCAGTATATCAGGTGAAGCAGTATATGGCATTTCAGCACATTATAGTAGTAGCCTGGGTTTGTATTTCTGTATTTCTGATCATCAATACCATCTATCTGAAAACAGGAATTATTCTGTTCATCTTCTCATTATTGCTCACCATTGTTTCTTTTATTCCGCCAAAAGTTAATTTTGACATACAAAATCAGATTCTTACAGTCACGAGCAGTGGTTTGAACCGGAAAGAATTCATTTACAAAATGGAAGATTTTGAAGGCTTTGAGCTACAGGCATTCCGGTTGGGATTTATACCTATAGGATGTTATCTGTATGCTAATTTTAAAAATGTATCAAATTTTAAACGTCCTTTAATATCACAGTCTTTCAGTAAAAAAATGATGCAGGAGATTACCAATGAACTTGAAGATGTGAATGTGAAAATCAGATAAAAACACCTATTACAATTTAATACAGAACTATGAAAAGATCAATAATTATGGCAGGAATGCTTTTCCTTAGCTTTTCTGTTATCTCATGTGGCAAGCTGGAAAAAATGAAAGAAAAACTTTCGCAGAATGATTCTAAGCAGATCAATCCTTTCAGTGTTAATTCCGGAGATACCAACAGGGATATTATTTCCTTTAATAATAAAGTGGTAAAAATGGATGATGCTCAGTCAGAATTTATCAAAAACTTTAAAAACTCATTAGTCCAGATGGAAGAATTTGTGAACAATGCAGCTGCCAATCCTCAGTTTTCCGGAATTTCGCTCAGTTTCACTCCTACCATCATGTTGTATTCCCATCAGGAAGTAAAGGCTCCGGATGTCTTGGGAAAAGAATTTCAAAGTTTGGTTGATACAATGAAAGATACAACGGCTCAACTTGAAACTCTAAAGAAAGAATTGGAAACCTATAAAGAAGCAGAAGACTGGAAAGATGATAAAGGAAAAAAAGTAACAGAGATCACTGAAAAAGCAAAAAAACTTATCCAGAAAAACCGAACTGCAGCAAGTGAGCTGTTTGCAAAACTTTCACCCAAGGCAGATAAAGCAGAAATAGAAACCCTCAAGGATCATCCGCTTAAAACACAGATCCTTCAATCCAGAGAAACGATGGAGCTGACGCAGAAAATTATTGATGATTCTTACAATGTAACGGATATGATTGCCTACAAAAACAAATTTTCCCAGCAATATCAGCAGATGGAAAAATTATACAACAGGAATATCAAAGAAGAAATTCCGTCTTCGGAAAAACAAAAGGAAAGAAGTTATCAGGTATTCAATAATTCTGTAAATGATTTTCTGGGCAAAATGAGAATTGTACAGCGAAGCCTGAATGAGAATAGTCAGGAGCTGAACAGTAATCTTAATGATCTGGAAAGAGAAGCAGGCTACGTCCTTGGCAGTTATAACACTTTTGTAGACTGATTTACTAATAATTAAACTTAATACTATGAAGAAAATACTTGGAATTATGCTGATTCTGATAGGATTTTGCCTGGTAGTGGTGATTAAAATAGGACCATCCAGAGAAACTTCCTGGCTGTTCAGATATGGAGAATTGCCTCCCATACTCCTTGGCGCAGCTATTTTGATCCCCGGATTGATCCTGTATAATAAAAACAGATAGCTATAATCATGAAATTGAACAGCCTTTCTAAAAATATGAGGTGCTGATTTGACAGGATAAGGGTATTTTTACCGCCCATTTTAAAAAAGAAAGACGTATGGATTTTGAAATTTTGAGACAGCAGATAGAAGAGGCTGCTAAGAAAGCTTTTTTAGAAGTGTATGAAAAGCATGGAGCAGAGGACATATACAGTTTTGCCTTGTACAGTGACGAAGGTGCAATGACGGTGTGTCCTGCAGCCAATACAATGAAAGCCATGGAAAATGCAGATGAAGAAGATGCGCTTTATTATAAATATGAGCCGGCAGAATGGATCTACGAAATGGAAGGAGCCAATGAAGATTTCAATGATATCTGTACTCAGTTGAGAACATAACTTTATAAGCATGATGACGATGATCATTGGTTTGAGGGTTTTCAGACAAAGTTATATTCCATCTGTATTGAAGTTTTGGAAAAGCTTAAAAATGAAAACTTTTTTACCAATATTACAAGGAAGGAGGTGTTCCTGATTTTTACAGTTTCAGATGATGAGTTTGAGAAAAAAGATCTGCAGGATCTCATCATCAGGCTTAATGATAATGAATACAAAAATGAATATCTGGACTGGATGGCTACCTGGGGCAATTAAAAGAATGGGGAACTAAAAAAACACTTTAAATATACATATGAAGCCAGATAAAATAATTGTCTCAGAAGCCTTTTATCAAATACAAACTCCATCAATCACTAATAATATATCTCACACCAAAACATAAAGAACCATCACTTTTAATTATGAACAACTATAACTTTTACAAACAGGAAGGTAGCCAATATATCTTTAAAAACCAGCCGGTATTTATAACCGTGCTCTGTATTATTTTTCTGATCGTTGCAGGATTGATTTTTAACAGTGTAAGAATCGGGAGCTATGTTATTTTTGCTGTAGTAGCATTGATTGTTCTCAATTTTTTCACCAAAAAATTTATCATCGATATGGATCGCAAAACCATTACCGGAAAGCACTCCATTTTTGTTCCGGCAAGAACATATCCTATTGATAATTTCAGAAATTTCCATGTGATAGCAACAAAGTACATGGGTTTTATCACCACCAATGTAATGCTGTCTATGTATTTCGAAGTAGATGGCAAAGAAAAGAAGCTTACCATTGGCCAGGCACTTACCCAGAAAGGAATACAGAAAATGGTCAACGAAACAGAAGATATTTTGAACGTCAATACTCCTGAAAATGGACATCAGAGACCGCTATAAGTTTGAAGAAAACGGAAGCGAAATAAGCTTTATGCCCAATTACAGTTTCCTGCGTACTTTAGTGTGGTGGCTGGCATTGGGAATTATTGCGCTTCCTGTGATTATCTACTATTTTATGGATAAAATGTCCGGAGATCAGTTTATAATCGCAATGGGGTTTTGGTCTGTTTATATGATGTACCTTCTTTTTGATCTGTTGTTCAGAATTCCGGTGAAATTTATTTTTGATAAATCAGAAAAGTGTATTTACAGAAAGCTCCTACTTTCCAAAAAGCTGATGAATTTTGATGAAATGACCTATTTTGTTAATGACGAAAGAGGAGGATATTATTATTCAATCGGAAAAAAACGGAATCAGTTTGTGAAAAACTATAGAATCAGCAATTATTTTTCAGGGTCAAAAGCTTCCAACAAAAGAGAAGATGAATACATCCAAGAAATACTGTGTCCGGTTCTGATTGCCGTAGGAATTCCTCTCAATCAAGTAGAACAATAATAATGAAGGATAAAAACTAATACGATGATGAATGGAGGCGTAAACATTCCCCTCTTTGGAGGGGGTGTCAAAAATTCTTTGAATTTTTGCCGGGGTGGTTTATGCAAGAAACAGATTTCACAAATCTACCAACAAAAACTCGGCGGTTTCGAAGAAACCGCCGAGTTTTTTCTATATAAAATAGCTTATACTAAGCTAAGATTCTCTTTACAGCTTCTTTTACTGCAGCAGAGTCAATTTTGTACTTCTTCATAAGCTCTGCAGGTGTTGCAGATTCTCCGAAAGTATCATTTACTGCTACAAACTCCTGTTTTGTAGGTCTTTTTCTAGCAAGCATACCTGCAACAGATTCTCCTAAACCTCCAAGGTAGTTGTGCTCCTCAGCGGTTACAATCTTACCAGTTTTCTCAACAGATTTTAAGATGATCTCTTCATCAAGAGGCTTGATCGTGTGAATGTTGATAACCTCACAAGAAATACCTTCTTTCTCAAGCTCATCAGCCGCTACAAGAGATTCCCATACAAGGTGTCCTGTTGCAACAATCGTTACATCAGTACCTTCCTGAAGCAAAATTCCTTTTCCGATTTCGAAAGGCATATCTTCCGGAATGAAAACAGGTACTACAGGTCTTCCGAATCTTAAATATACAGGACCTTCAAACTCTGCAATAGCTAATGTTGCTGCTTTTGTCTGGTTGTAGTCACAAGTATTGATCACTGTCATTCCAGGAAGCATTTTCATCATCCCGATATCTTCAAGAACCTGGTGAGTAGCTCCGTCTTCTCCTAACGTAAGACCTGCGTGAGATGCACAGATTTTTACATTTTTGTTAGAATAAGCAATAGACTGACGAATCTGGTCATATACTCTGGAAGTAGAAAAGTTAGCAAAAGTTCCTGTGAAAGGAATTTTTCCTGTAATGCTAAGACCGGCAGCAATTCCCATCATGTTCGCTTCTGCAATACCAATCTGAAAGAATCTTTCAGGAGCCTTCTCAATGAATTTCTCCATTTTCAAAGAACCGATAAGGTCTGCACAAAGTGCTACTACATTGGGATTTTTGTCAGCCAGTTCAGCTAATCCTGCTCCGAATCCTGAACGAGTGTCCTTTTTTTCTGTATATGTATATTTCATTTTTACTAAAGTTTTTGATCATTGATAAATGATGGCAGATTAATAATAGTATAAAAGTTCTGAGGGCATCACTTACCAATAATAATTTATCATTTATAATTAATAATCAGCCGGAGCTTCCAGGTACAATTGCTTCATTGCTGTTTCTAGCTGCTCATCATTAGGAGCTTTACCATGCCAAGCATGAGATCCCATCATATAATCTATTCCATAACCCATTTCTGTATGAAGAAGGATTGCTACAGGTTTCCCTTTTCCGGTTTCTGTTTTTGCTTTCTCAAGAATCGCAATCACAGCTTCAAGATCATTACCGTTCTTTTCTTCCAGAACAATCCATCCGAATGCTTCTAATTTAGCATGAAGATTTCCTAAGCTTAATACATCATCTGTATCTCCGTCAATCTGGCGTCCGTTATAATCAATAGTAGAAATGATATTATCTACCTTTTTAGCAGAAGCATACATTAATGCCTCCCAGATCTGACCTTCCTGAAGCTCACCATCTCCGTGAAGAGTGTAAACAAGAGACTGATCACCATCTAATTTTTTACCCTGAGCAGCTCCAAGTGCTACAGAAAGTCCCTGTCCAAGAGAACCTGAAGCAACTCTGATTCCCGGAAGACCTTCGTGAGTAGTCGGGTGCCCCTGTAATCTTGAATCTAATTTTCTGAAAGTACTCAGTTCTTCTACAGGGAAGAAACCAAATCTTGCTAAAGTAGAGTAGAATACCGGAGAAATGTGTCCGTTTGATAGATAAAAATGATCCTCATTCTTACCTTCCATTGTGAAAGGAAGCTTGTAGTTCATTACCTTTCCGTAAAGGGCTGTAAAGAACTCTGTACAACCTAAGCTTCCACCAGGGTGTCCTGAATTTACAGCGTGAACCATTCTTAAAATGTCTCTTCTGATCTGCGTAGTAAGAGTTTTTAACTCTTCGATACTTTTACTCATTATATCTGATTTATTTGCATGCGAATTTACAATTTTTTACTGGCTTATGGAAATGCAAAAATCCGGATGTAAAAACCCGGATTTTGACTGAATTGAATATTTTTCCGCTTTTAACAGCCTTCATTGAGGTAAACGGAGATTTCCGTCACAATATTATTAACAAATTTAAAGCTTAATAACGTTCCAGCCTGGCTGTCTTCAAGATTAAAATATCCGGTATCTTTAATCGGTTTTCCATTAGAATCCCAGTCCGGGCGTACACTGAAGTTAGCATAATTTTTATAGGCATTGATCAGATCATCCCTTGTACTTCCCACGCCGATTCCGCTTTTCGTCTTAAATTTTTTGCTCGAAGTTGTCATGTAAGTAATAGAAGGAACGCTCGGGTTGGCCTCATTAATATAATTGTCAAAAAGATCAATCTGAATAGTTTCCCCGTTATATTTTACCATATTTTTTTTCTCTCCGTTTGAATTGGCCAGTTTGGTTCCTGCTATTTTTTCAGCCTCAACTTTAGGCATGAAAACTTTAAAAGGTCCGATTCGTAAGGTTGATACTTCAAAGTTTTCCTGAGCACTCGTGAATCCAAATGTTAATGAAAACAGGAGAATTGAGATTAGTTTTTTCATAGTTTTTAAGTTTCTGTTTTTTTGTTTGATCAATTTTGGATAGTGTTGATATTTTTACACCAAAGATAATCAAAACGGAAAGCCTATAAAATCAGTTATTTTACGGAAAAAAAGAAAAAAATATTTATTGAATGGAATGCTTTGCCCTAGCCGGATCATTGATTTTTTTGTAATTGAATTTGGACTTTTTTTGAATTTTAATATGTAATAATTGAATTAATTTAACTAATTTTATAATTCTATAATATTTGAATTATTAATATTTAACTAAATATTATTTAGTTTTTGGACTTAATATTTGAATTAATAAAAATTACATACCATTATATATGAAAATTAAACAATTATTTTATCTGGGGATATTTGTGATATCCATTTCCTCCGGGAAAGCCCAGGACTTTTTTACGGTAATCAGTGAGAGGTCCATTAAAGCAGATCCTAAAAACAGGACAGTACAACCGGAAAAGTCAATGACCTACACATTGGATGTAGCTGGAATGAAAAGTTATTTTAATTCTGTTCCGGAATTGAAAGACAGTGACCGTAAAGATAACGCTCCAATTATTGTTTTGCCAATGCCTGATGGTACGAAAGCAAAATTCAGAATCTGGAAATCTTCAGTAATGGCTCCAGGATTAGCCAGTCAGTTTCCTCAGATTGTTACCTTTACCGGGCAGGGAATTGATGATAAATATGCCACTATCAAACTGGATTTTACAGAACTGGGTTTCCATGCGCAGATCAAATCTGTGGTAGCTGGTGATACCTATATTGATCCTTATGCAAAACTGGATGTAAACAATTATATCATTTACAAGAAAAGTGATCTGATTGATAAAAATCCGAGATCTTGTGGTGTAAAAGATGAGGATGATACGGCGCTAGGAAAAAAAAACGCTCAAAAAACCACAGCTCCAAGCGTAGGAACTCAAATTAGAGTTTTCAGGCTTGCTGTTGCATGTACAGGAGAATATGCCGTAGCGGCAACGGGAACAGCTACTCCTACTGTTGCTCAAACACTTTCTGCCATTGTAACTTCTGTAAACAGAGTGAATGGAGTGTATGAGCAGGAAGTTGCTTCAAGATTAGTATTAGTAGATAACGAGGCCAATGTAGTCTTTACCAATGCTGCTACAGATCCGTTCAACGGAAATGATGATGCCTATACACTAATTGACGAAAGCCAGACTCAGATTGATTTATTGATAGGCAATGCCAATTATGATATTGGGCATACTTTCAGTACCGGAGGTGGCGGATTAGCCGGATTAGGTGTAATCTGTAACACTACCAATAAAGGAAGAGGAATCACGGGTTCACCTAACCCTGTGGGAGATCCTTACGATATTGATTATGTAGCCCATGAAGTAGGACACCAGTTTGGAGGTCCGCATACTTTTAATGCTACTACAGGAAGTTGTAGTGGAAACCGCAGTGCAGCCAATGCTGTAGAACCGGGAAGCGGAATTACAATAATGGCTTATGCGGGAATTTGCGGCACTACCAACAATTTAGCCAATAATAGTATTCCCATTTTTCATACCAAATCATATCAGTCTATCACCACAAAAGTTCAGTCAACAACATGTCAGGTGACTATTCCTTCCAATAATTTTGCTCCTACTGTAAATGCGGGAGGTGATTATACGATCCCTAAGAGTACCCCATTTAGACTGGAAGGATCTGCTTCAGATATAGACAACAATCCACTTACATACTGCTGGGAGCAGAATGATGTGGGCCCGGCAAGTAACTGGAATGTTCCTACAGGAAATGCGGCTATATTCAGATCGTTTATGCCGGTAACCGTTCCTTACAGATATTTCCCTAAAATTACAGACGTTATTAATAACACAGTATCTAAAGGAGAAATTTTACCATCTTACGCCAGAACGATGGAGTTCAGACTGACGGTAAGAGATAATAATGCAGGCTGTGCGGGTGTTTCAAACGATGATGCTATTATTACCGTTGATGGAAACTCAGGGCCGTTCACTGTAACAGCTCCTACTACGGCAGTAAGCTGGGCAGGTAATTCTACCCAGACTATCACATGGAATGTTGCCAATACAACTGCATTTCCAGTGAGTGCAGCCACTGTTAATATTTACCTTTCAACAGATGGTGGTCTTACTTATCCTACTTTGATTTTAGCTTCTACTCCGAATGATGGTTCTGAAACCATTACCATTCCAAACGTGAACACAACACAGGCCAGAATTATGGTAGCTGCAGAAACGAATGTTTTCTATAACATTAACCCTATCAACTTTACGATCACTCAAACATTGGGCGTAAATGAAGCTGGGGTAAACAAAGATGTATTCGTGGTGTATCCTAATCCAAGTAAAGGGCTTCTGAATATCAAATTTACCAACTCAAATGAAGTGTTTGATATTACTGTATATGATGTAAGCGGAAGATTGGTATTTACTCAGGTTGATAATAAACTGGACCATGATAAAACAGGTACTTTTGACTTATCTTCATTGGTTAAGGGAGATTATCTGATCAAGATTAAGTCTAAGAATTTAGAGAAAACAATCAAGTGGATTAAAGAATAATCCATTCTGTTAATTCCAATAAAAAAGGCTGTCTCCATTGAAGACAGCCTTTTTCTATTTTTTATAAAGATTTAAACTACTTTTAAATATTGTTTGTTTTTTACCAGCCAAAGGCCTATAAAAGTGAGCAGTCCGTTCAGAACAATCAGTTCAACCCCGATTTTATAATCTGTATAAGTTGTAACTGCCATATTGATTAAATAAGTCAATACAGGTGCTAAAAGAGTCACCGTAAGAATTGAATACTTTTTTGAAATCTGAAACTTCGTGAAAATTCCAAAGGCGAACAATCCTAAAAGCGGTCCGTAAGTATATCCTGCAATTTCCATGATCAGATAAACGATAGATTTGTCATTCAATGCTTTGAAAACCATAATAAGGATAAAGAAAACCACAGTGAAAGTCAAATGCACTTTCATACGAAGACGTTTCTTCTCTTTTTCAGTTTTGGTTTTATCTTCATTAAGGTTTAATAAATCTACACAATATGAACTTGTTACAGCCGTTAAAGCACCATCGGCGGACGGGAATAATGCAGAGATCAGTCCGATAATGAAAATAACGGAAATAGCCATCGGGAAATACCCCTGAAGTGATAAAGCTGGGAAAAGGTCGTCTCCCATCACGTTTTTAATGTTTCCTGCTGCATCTTTAAATCCGAAAATATTGGTTACTGTTTCAGCTTTTATCGTTCCATATTCTGCTCCGTGCTGCAATGCGAAAAGGTATAATAACCCTCCCAGGAATAAGAAGGCAAGGTTTACGATAAGAAGTGTTCCTGCAAAAGTCAGCATGTTTTTCTTGGAATTCTGAAGATTGTCCACAGAAATATTTTTCTGCATCATCTCCTGATCAAGACCTGTCATAGCAATGGTGATGAAAATTCCGCCCAAAATAGTTTTCAGGAAAAAGGTTTTGGAATTCGGATCAAAATTGATGAAATGGGTATAGTTTTTCTGTTCAAGAATGGTATAAGCTTCACCGAATGATAAATTCAGGTTAGATAAAATATAAGCAATACAAGCCACAAGACTGATGATCATGAAAGAAGTCTGCAATGTATCTGTGATCACAATGGTTTTTACACCTCCTTCAAAAGTATACAGAAGCACCATCAATAAAAGAACAAGGGAAGTTGCCCAAAACGGAACTCCCAAACCTTCAAGCAAGAATATCTGTAAGACATTCACTACCAGATATAATCTTGCTGTAGCACCAATTGCCCTTGAAATAATAAAAAAGATAGAGCCAATCTTATGAGCTTCTACATTGAATCTTTTTCCCAGATAGGTATAAATAGAAGTCAGATTCATCTTATAATAGAGTGGAAGCAATATTGCAGCAACGATAAAGTATCCGATGAAGAACCCGATTACCATCATATAATATTCGAAACCACCGTAGATATATTCGGAGTCGGTCATCTTTCCTACCGTTCCAGGAACGGAAATAAAAGTAACCCCGCTTAAGCTGGTTCCTATCATCCCAAATGCAACGAGCCACCATTTACTCTTTTTGTTACCGATAAAAAATGACTGGTTATCAGAATTCCGGCTGGTGAAATATGAAATGATCAAAAGCCCGATAAAGTAGACGAAAACAAATAGCAAAAGGATAGTTCCTGGATTCATGCTTGATTTTTAAATTTTAGCAAATATATAAAAAAGATCAGTCGTGAATCATGAATTTGAAATCCTGTTAGTTTCAAAACAAGTTGTAATTATTAATTTGCTTTAAATCAGTGTTTTCCATTGAAAACAAAAACCTTTCAGAATGATCTCTGAAAGGTTTGTATGGTAAGGTTAGAATACAGTGACTAATTCACTAAAACATCCTGAAGTTCCTCACTTTTCTGGAAACTTGCCTTAGCAAAAGGGCAGAGGGGAATAATCTTCTTATCATTTTTTCTGGCAAAATCTACAGCTGCCAGAAGCATTTCCTTGCCTACGCCTTTTCCGTTGTAAGCTTCTTCCACCTCGGTGTGGTCTATAATAAATCTTTCTTCTCCTGCCCAGGTATAGGTCATCATTCCTGCGCGTCTTCCATCTATGAAAGCTTCAAAACTTCCGTGTTTTTCGTCGTTGTTTTGTTTTACTTCGATCATGTTATGAGAATTTAGTTAGTATTTCTATGTCGTTGGTTAATATTTTATGAACTGGGCATGCATCCGCAATGGTGTGCAGTCTTTTACACTGCTCGTCATCCAGAATACCATCAAAACTGATGTCTCTTTTGAAAACTGCTCTTTTGGTTAATGGGAAATTTTCAAGCTCTACTTCTACATTGATGTTTTCCACATCCCATTCCTTTCTTTCAATATACATTCTCAATGTAGCTGCTGTACAGCTTGCCAGTGACGTAGCCAGAATTTCCATGGGATTAAGACCTTTATTCTGTCCGCCTTTATCAATCGGTTCATCCGTAATGATTGTATTTTCTCCGGCAGTTACTTCTGTATAATATTTTGTTTTTCCTAAATTTGCTTTTACTGTTACCGCCATTATTTTGCTGTATTGAATTGATAACTTAATGCCCCTGACGGGCATAGATCTATTTGATTTTTAAGTTCTTCAGGACTTGCGTTTTCTGCTTTTATCCAAGGTCTGTCTTTAGGATTGTAGACTTTTGGAAGTGTTTTTACACAGATGGCAGAATGGATACATTTTTTAGGCTGCCAGATGACAGTGATGTTTCCGTTAGGATATTCGTGTGTTTCCATATCAATTTTCTTTTAATGTTTTTTCGATTCTTCTGTCGGGAATCAGCCATATAAGAGCCACTAGATAATAAAAACCTATGGCAATATAAGGATAAAAAAATGAAGTAGCGATTCCCAGGACATAAAATACAATAGAGATATATTCTTTATATTTTGAATGAATGGCCTCTTTCAGCTTAGAATCTTCTCCCTCGCACCGGATGATGACATGCTCCAGAATGGTATAAGCAATGGCGGACATGATAAGCCCGATACCATAAACTGCAACAGGATTCTTGGCGAAATTCGTAGTTCCAATCCACTCTGTAGCTACAGGCATCAGGGAAAGCCAGAACAGAACGTGAAGATTAGCCCAAAGGATACTTCCATTTACTTTCTTTACAGTCTGAAACAGATGATGATGATTGTTCCAGTAGATTCCTACATAGATAAAGCTGAAAATATAAGCCAGAAACTTAGGAAGGAGAGGCTTGAGGCTTGTCCAGCTATTTCCTTCCGGTACTTTCAGCTCAAGTACCATAATCGTGATGATAATAGCAAGAACACCATCACTGAATGCTTCCAGTCTTCCTTTAGTCATTTATTGTACCTGATTTTTAAAGTTCTGTATTTTGCCCTTCAGTTCGCTTAGCATATCCGGATTGATGACTCCGCTTTCCAGATCGAAATTTTCGTAAAACTTCGGTAATGAAAAAGTATCTTTGATATCTGCTGCAAACTGTGGGAAAAATGTTTTTGCCGTATTCATTACATTTCCACCGCCATAACCTCCGGGAGAAGTGCTCATCAGAAGCATTGGTTTATTTTGAAATACTTTTACATTGATCCTTGAAGACCAGTCAAAAACATTCTTAAAAGCGGAACTGTAAGAACGGTTGTGTTCTGCAAGAGAGCATATAATCACATCACATTCTTCAATCGCTTTTAAAAACTGATGGGCTTCATCCGGAAACCCTTTCTTTTCAAGGTCTACAGAGAAAACGGGCATGGTGTAATCGTTGAGGTCTATCAGGTTGATTTCCTCATCCTGAAAATCTTTCAGAACAAACTTGACCAGTTCTCTGTTAATCGAAATGGAAGATGTACTTCCGGCAAATGCTAATATTTTCATGTTAATCTGAGCTGAAATTATTTTCTGTTTAAAATAGCTTTAGGAAGCGGGACATATTCGTTTTCATCGCCCGGAACCAAAGGAAATGCTTCGTGATTCTGGTCATTCCAGTTTACTTTTGCCTGGTCAATTAATTCCTTATCAGAATTTACGAAATTCCAGAAGATAAAACGTTCCTCATCGAATGGCTCGCCACCGAAAAGATAAACCGTTCCGTTTTCACTCATCTCGAATTCGCAAAGCTTAGTGTCTTTAGCAATCATCAACTGTTTTGAACCATAAGAATTTCCTTCTGTGGTCACCGTTCCATCCAGAACATACATGGCTGCTTCTCCATAAAGATCTTTCCCGATGCTTATTTTCTTAGCTTCTTTTGTTTTGATCTCAATGAAAAATAACTTGCTGTGTACCGGAACTGCAGATGTTCTTCCAAATGCTTCTCCAGCAATTAATTTATACTGAATACCATCTTCTTCCCAAACCGGAATCTCATCTGCTTCAATATGGTGAAAAGTAGGCTCAGACTGTTCAAGATGCTTTGGAAGACCTACCCAGATCTGGAATCCGTGAAGTCTTTTATCACTGTGTCTTAAATATTCAGGTGTTCTTTCTGAATGTACAACCCCTTTTCCGGCAGTCATCCAGTTGACAGCGCCCGGTTTAATTTCTATAGCGCTTCCAAGGCTGTCTCTGTGGAAAATAGAACCTTCCAACAGATATGTTAACGTAGATAAACCAATATGCGGATGGGGCGGAACATCAAGATTCTGATAATCTTTTAATTCTGAAGGTCCCATATGGTCAATAAACACAAAAGGGCCAACCGCTCTTTTCTCACGGAAAGGAAGAAGTCTTCCTACCAGAAAATTTCCGATATCTGCTGATTTTTCTTCTATAATAAGTCCAATATTTGACATGGTGATGTGATACTTTTTAAGATGTTATTTAAATAAATTGATAATTGCTGATGAGGTTTAAAGCTTGTCGTATCCTTCAAATCTCTCATCCACAATGCGTTTCCATTCAGGATTTTTCCTGATAAAAGCGAAAACATAAGGACAGAATGGAAGAAGTTTTTTTCCACTTTCTTCAATATAATTAAGTGTTTTCTCTACTACGGCAGCTGCTGCACCTGTTCCGGCCAGTTCCGGCTCTGCTTCCGTATGGATTAAAGAAATCTGATGTGTGGTTTCACGGTAGTCTATAAATGCATAATGTCCGTTGAACTCTATTTCGAATCTTTTTTCTGCTTTTACAAGAGGTGTATTTTCAAATTCTGGTTTCATAATATTTGTACTAAGGGTGTATGGCTTCCTGTAAAATAGGAAATTAATCATTAAGATAATTAAACCTTATAGGTTTTTAAAACCTATAAGGTTTGCCATTATATAAAGTTAATAAAAAAAGGAATAATTGAAGATTAAGATAAATTTAATTCTTTTAATCTTCCAGGTATCCGAATTTTCCGGTATTAAAATCTTCGAAAGCCTGCATAATTTCTTCTCTTGAATTCATTACGAAAGGCCCATGAGGATAAATAGGTTCGTTAATAGGTTCTCCACTGATGATTAAAACAACAGCATCTTCTTTTGCTTCTATAGTGAACGTTTCCCCTTCATTTTTAAATAAAGCAAAATGATCTGCTTTAACAGTTTCTTCTCCATTAATAATCACATTCCCTTCAATCACTAAAGCTGCAGTATTGAAATGAGCCGGGAAATTAAATTCTGCTTTTCCCCCTGCCTTAAGTTTTGCATTCATCATATGAACCGGCGTGAAAGTACTGGCGGGTCCTTTATGACCATTGTATTCTCCGGCAATCACTTCTACAGAACCATTTTCACCCAGATCAACTCTTTCCATTTTAGAGTTTTCAATAGCCTGGTATTTTGGGCAGCTCATTTTATCTTTTGCAGGAAGGTTCACCCAAAGCTGAACCATCTGAAAGATGCCTCCTTCTTTTGCCCATTCGGTTTCATGATATTCTTTATGAAGAACACCTTTTGCGGCGGTCATCCACTGTACATCTCCCTCTCCAATAACGCCACCACCACCAGCACTGTCATGATGCTCTACTTTTCCGCTATAAGCTATGGTTACGGTTTCAAAACCTCTGTGCGGATGTACTCCGACACCTCTTGGAGTATCTGATCCATTGAAATGAAATTTTGAATTGTAATCAAGCATAATGAACGGGTCCATTCTTTTCATATCCAATCCGGGTACTCCCGGAATGAAATTGTGAACCCTGAATCCGTCGCCTACAAAGTGCGCAGGTTTTGGAGATACTACGATTTCTATTTTTTTAGTTGCCATCACATTGTTGATTTATGTAAACAAAATTACCATTGTTCTATGCGAAAAGCATTGATCTGTGTTAAGTTCGTAGCAACTGTTAAATACAGAGGAGATGAGAAAGTGAAATTATGATTTGATTTGCTTAATCTTCTTTTGATTTCATATTCTTTCCATCTGAGATATGCAGTCTTCTGAAAACAAATCCTGATAAAATCGTTAAAATTCCTACGGTAAGGAAGGTATACCGGAATGCATTGTGAATTTCTCCATTAATAAGATCTGTGTTTTCAAATAATTTTAAAACAATCAATCCGAATGCAATTCCGAAACCGATGGCGAGCTGTTGATTCACCGAAATTAAAGAGTTACCGCTGCTGGTCTGGAAATTTCTCAAGTCAGCGATAGAAATAGTGTTCATAGAGGTGAACTGTATAGAGTTGAAAAAACCTAATACTGCAATAATGGGAACAAACCAATATAAAGAAGTATGTATATCAGGGATGGCAAGAAGACAGATGAGTGTTCCGATAATGAATGTATTCACCATCAAAGTCTGGCGATAGCCGTATTTATCTAAAATTTTAATAACTGATGATTTTCCGAAGATAGCGGTTAAAGCCATTGGAGCAATAATCCAGCCCGAAGTTACGGCTGACTGTTTATAAGCAATCTGAATCATCAGCGGAAGCAGTAACGGAACAGAGCTGATTCCCAATCTTGTGGCTAGATTTCCTACAATACCAACTCTGAAAGTTCTTACCTGAAACAAGTTTAGAGGAAAAATAGGATGTCCCCCTTTTTTAGCATGTTTGTAGTAATAATAAAGGAATAAGAAACCAAGGATAAACACGACAAGAACCGGAGTGATATTCTGCATATCTCCAAAAAGTTCCAGGGAAACAGAAAGAAGGAGAGAAGCTGCTGCGAAAATTAAAAATCCTTTTAAATCAAAATCAACATCATCGGATTTGTAATTGGGCATAAATTTTAATCCTAAAATAATTCCTAAGAAACCAATGGGAATGTTAATCAGGAAGATCCAGTGCCACGAAAGATAATCAACCATATAGCCTCCGACTAAAGGTCCCAGTACAGGTCCGATAAGTGCAGGGATAATAGCGAAATTCATGGCTTTGAGCAGTTCATTTTTATCAAATGTTTTGATTAAGGCCAGTTTTCCAACAGGAGTCATTAAACTTCCTCCAACACCCTGAATTACCCTTGAAATAACCAAATGTGTAAGATTTTGAGACATGGAGCAAAACAACGAGCCTAAACTGAATAGTACTAACGAAAATATAAATACCTTTTTTGTTCCAAAACGATCTGCCAAAAAACCGCTTGCAGGCATGAAAACCGCTAATGTGAGAACATAACTGATGATAGCATTCTGCATATTAAGCGGAGATTCTTTCAGGTCTTTTGCAATGGAGGGCAGGGAAGTATTCAGAATGGTAGAATCCAGCATCTGCATAAAAATAGCGGTAGCCAGAATCAGGGGAAGTATTTTCTTAATGGATGTCTGTTGTGTGTTTGCTTCTGTCATTTGGTTTTAGGCTGGAGAGTACGAAAACTTCCAGACTTATTTTTATATGAATAGCCTGCTTGCTTTAAGCAGGTTGATCCTTAGATAAAGAAATCCATATAAAATTAAAAAAGTCCTGCGAGATTTCACAGGACTTTTTGATTTATTTTCTAGGTTTTTCTACTCCCTTCCATTCGTCACCGGCTTTTCTGTACTGGCTTAAAGTGAATGTTTTGAAATCCTTTGTTTTGTATTCGATGTTATCGGTATTCTGTTCAAACGGCATGATGTAGTAGTATTCGATGTCTGTTTTATCAGATTTGTTTCCTTTTTTTACAGAAGGTACATATTTCGAAAACTTGTAGCTTGGAAGATATTGTTTCAGTCTTGTATAGAAAGCTTTGTCATCTTTTTCGCTAGGAATGATATCTACAATGTTCAGATCATCTTTTTTCTTATCTACCCAAAGATAATACGTTTTTTCTTCTCCTATATTTCTGTTGAATGAGTTGAAAGCAAACAGTTCTTTCGGAACCAGTTCTTTAATCTTTTCAGGGTCTACTTTTGTGTAGAATTGTCCTTTAGAAGGATCTACATACGTTTCAAGGTTATACATCAAAACAGAATTGTTTTCGAAATTCTTATTTTTAAAATATTGATTCAAAGATAATTCTGCAGTTGCTCTCAATTCTTTACCTCTTGCATCAAGTTTTTTCGTTGGATTCTGAGGATTTACATATTTTACAAACTCATATAAAACGATAGGTTTTATATCCTTAAGGTGAGGATACGTTTTCAGCTGCTCTGCTTTTACAAGCCAGTAGAATTGTTGATAGTAGTCATCTTTATCTGCATCTTTCACACTCTTATAAGCCAAAGCAAGCTTTTTTGAATTCAGATATTTGCCGTATTTTCCCTGTCCAAAAGCAAAACTTATGGATAATAAGACAAATAAAACAGTAAGGTTTCTTCTCATTTTTTTATAATTGATATTTTCGTTTTCCAAATATAATTATTTATTAGATATTATTTTGGATTGTGAGTTAAATTATGCTATATTATTATCGTTAATTCAAGAAAAAATCCTGTATTGCTACAGGATTGATAAATTATAACTGAGGGAGTTAAATGTTTGAATGAGAAAAATATACATGTCAATAACGAATCTTGCTTTACAAGTGAATGGTCAATAGTGAATTTTTGCTTTGCAAGTGAATATTAAACTCATAATCTCGAAACCCCGAATCACGCAACAAATTCACAAGCACAGAGGATTGATGATTGACTATTCATCAACATACCTCTCTAATACGAAGTTTCATGCACCTTCACAGCTCTTCCGCTTGGATCATTCATTTTTTTGAACGCTTCATCCCATTCTAAAGCAATAGGAGTGGAGCAGGCTACAGATGGAACCGAAGGAACGGTAGCTGCAGCGGTTTCGCTTGGGAAATGTTCTTCAAAAATAGTTCTGTATCGGTATTCCTCTTTGTTTTGCGGTGTGTTTAGCGGGAATCTGAATTTTGCGTTTGTCATCATTTCACCTGTGACTTCTTTCTCAGCAACTGCTTTTAAAGTGTCAATCCATGAATATCCTACACCATCTGAGAACTGTTCTTTCTGTCTCCAGACAATAGAATCCGGAAGTAAATCTTCAAAAGCTTTTCTCAATACCCATTTCTCAATCTTTCCTTCAGCAGCGTTGATCATTTTATCTTGTGGGTTAATGGTCATTGCGATATCCATGAATTCCTTGTCAAGGAAAGGTACTCTGCCTTCAATACCCCAGCTCATCAGTGCTTTGTTGGCTCTTAAGCAGTCATACAAGTGAAGTTTACCCAGTTTTCTTACGGTTTCATCATGGAATTCTTTTGCGTTAGGAGCTTTGTGGAAATATAAATATCCTCCGAACAATTCATCAGAACCTTCTCCTGAAAGAACCATTTTAATCCCCATAGATTTGATGACTCTTGCTAAAAGATACATTGGGGTAGATGCTCTGATAGTCGTTACATCATAAGTTTCAAGGTGATAAATGACATCACGTATTGCATCCAGTCCTTCCTGAACGGTAAAATTAACTTCATGGTGAACAGATCCGATGTGTTCTGCAGCTTTTTGAGCGGCGGCCAGATCGGGAGAACCAACCAATCCTACTGCAAAGCTGTGAAGCCTTGGATACCATGCTTCCTGTGTATCACCACTTTCAACTCTCTGGCGGGCAAATTTTGCAGTAATTGCTGAAATAACAGATGAGTCTAAACCTCCGGAAAGAAGTACTCCATAAGGAACATCACTCATCAGCTGTCTGTGAACAGCGTCTTCAAGACCTTTTCTGAGTTTTGAGATGTCTGTTGTATTTTCTTTTATATGATCAAAGCTATCCCAGTCTCTTGTATACCATTGCTGAAGTTCAGCTCCGTCCGGGCTGTACATCAGATGTCCTGGCAAGAAGGTATCTATTTTTTTACAGATGCCTTCAAAAGCTTTTAATTCTGAAGCAACATAGTAGTTTCCGTTTTTATCCCAGCCCTGATAAAGTGGACAGATTCCCATGTGATCACGGGCGATAAGGTAAATGTCATTTTCAGTATCATATAATGCGAATGCGAAAATTCCGTTTAATTTCTCTACGAAATCTTTTCCGTATTTTCTGTAAAGTGCAAGGATCACTTCACAGTCCGACTGAGTCTGAAACTCATAATCCGGAAATTCTTCTTTGAGTTCTCTATGGTTATAGATTTCACCGTTTACAGCTAATACTACTTTTCCGTCTTTTGTAAATAAAGGTTGTTTTCCGGAGGTAGGATCTACAATGGCAAGTCTTTCATGAGAAAAAATTACTTTCTCGTCCTGAAAAACTCCACTCCAGTCCGGTCCTCTATGACGGATCCTTTTTGACATTTCCAATACCTGAGGTCTTAATACTTCAGTTTTTTGTTTGGCGTCAAATAAACATACAATTCCACACATGATTTCTTATTATTTATGGAACAAATGTATGGGTGATGTTTATAAATGACAATAAAAAATATTTAAATACGAAAAATTTTAATCAATTAATATTTTAAAGTTAAAAATTTTAACTATTTGTTGAAATTAGCAGGTGTTTGATTAATTTTTTTCGTTGAGCTGAAAATAGAAAAACTTCTATACGAAATAAAAATGACATATTTATTAATCTATGGTAATTAATTATATAAATTTTACCCCTTACTTTGTGGCTCGAAATAATTTTTTTTCATCATTTGTGTTTTTACCTTCTTGCAATTCTCATGCAAGAAGGTTTTGTTTTTATTGAACTCCCAGTAACGTTCCCGAGACATTCCATGAACTGAAGCTTGTGCCTTCGGTAGGCCCCTGTGGAATTTTTACCTGAATCGTATGTTTTCCTGCTTTCAAATCTCCCAAAGGAATAAAGTTCGGATTGGTAACCGTTCCCGGGCACCAGTTGGATCTGCTGAGGTCTGATGAGGAAAGTCCGTCCTGGAAGTTTCCTGAAGCCGGATTATATAAACGGTACGAGCCACAGTCTGTTCTCCATGGTACAAATGAAAACACAGGATTTCCGTCAACCGAAATAGAATTGGCCTTCGGAACAAATTCGTCTCCGTTTTCCCAGCCGCCATGTCCTGTTGTGGTGTATCTTAGCTGTGCATTTTTCACGTCTTTGTTTAAAGTGAAACTAACAAGAAGTCCTTTGTCCTGATTGAACATGGTAGAGTAGTCCTGTCCTGCCATTTCCATAATATTTAAGGTGTTAAATAAAGGAATAGCGATATTGTTTTTATAAATATTTTGATCGCTTTTATGTATGGTAATATCAAGGCTCACTTTATGTCCTCCTTTATCGTAGTTGCCAATAAATGTTCCTATCCAAAGCTCTTTTCCTGATAGAGCAGGTTTCAGTTCTGTGATATCCTGTCTGTAGGGGCTTATAGTCTGCCAGTTTTTTCCTTTAAGCTGAATATGATTGAACTTCTGAATGCCAAAAGCGGTAAAGAATCTCATCATTTCCATAGCGGGATTGTAAGTGTCGGTAACCGTTACTCCGTAATATTGTTTTCCGTTTCCATTTTCGTAGGCAGGAAGAGTTTTTGCTCCTTTTTCCAATCCGTCAAAAAAAGACTTTTCTTTATCCTGTGGAATGAAAAACACGGTTCCGGTTCTGTCATAGGCATCTCCATTGGACTGTTGTTTCAGTTCAACGAAAATATTTTCTCCTTCTGTGATGGCAGGGAATTTTACTTTTTTTAGGATGATGGTTCCGTTAGCGTATCTTTTAATCTGATCGTCAGATTTTGAAGCATCAGAGAAATTGATGGTTTCATTGTCAAAAACAGTCAAAGTGGTAAATCTGCTTTTCCAAAGTAGATCTTTATATCCCAGCTGATCTGTTGTCTGTATATTTCCTTTTAGAATATTTTCAATTCCGGTATTTTTAATTTTTTTGATTGAACCTGCTGTAATTAAGGAGTTTTTATTTCTTTCCACTTCCAGAACCAATCCTAAATTCTGTCCTAAAACAGAAGGCCCGCCTTTAAGCTTCAGATCATTCGTATACCAAACCTCAATTGTATTTGAATTGACTTTTGTAACTGCTTTTTTACAGTTATATCCTAAGATTTTTTTGGTTTCATTAGTGAGTTCAAAATCCTGTTTTCCCACAGACTCTGCATCTGATGCGGAAATAATGGATCCCGGTTTTAAAAAAGCATAAGAAACAACGGTGTTAGAAGGTTTTTCTACTTTGGTGATCTCATAAGGGTAGCTGCTTTTTTGTTCTTTGATCGTGTTGTTGAGAATGAAATTTTCTTTTTCATTAACCCAAATGATAGTAGAGGGTTGATCGGTTACCGGTTTTCCATTATAAGAACTTGTGTACTGAATTTCATACGTCTGTGCAGAAAACAGACAGTATAAGAAAACAGCCAGAAAATTGAAAACAATTCTTGTATGCATAAATAATGAGTTTGCTGCAAAGTTATTCTAAACTTTCCACAGCATCAAACCGGTTTAATCTATATAGTTAGTAGACAATAAAGTTGAAGTGTTACAAAAATTGTTACATTTTTTTCCATGAAGATTTTAAAAACAAAAAAACTACTCTAAAAGTAGAGTAGTTTTTATATTGTAACAGGGGTTAGATTAAGAAATTCTCTCAATTAAAGCCATGTAGAATCCGTCATAGCCTTGACTAGGCATTACCTTTTCATCTTTAATCATCTTGAAACCAGGATTGTTTTTGATGAATTCATCTACCTGAAGATTATTTTCTGATGGAAGGATAGAACAGGTAGCATATACCATTTTTCCTCCTTTTTTAAGCATTTTAGAATAGTCCTGAAGGATTTGCTGCTGTTCTTTTTTAATTCTGTCAATAAAATCCTGATCAATTTTCCACTTACTGTCCGGGTTTCTTTTTAAAACTCCAAGACCTGAACATGGAGCATCAATCAGAAGTCTGTCTGCCTTTTCGTGAAGACGTTTGATTACTTTGTTGTCAGAAATCATACGGGTTTCAATATTGTGGGCTCCAGCTCTTTTGGCACGGCGTTTCAATTCGGCAAGTTTCCATTCGAAGATGTCTAATGCTACAATTTGCCCTTTGTTTTTCATTAATGCTGCCAAGTGAAGAGTTTTCCCTCCTGCACCTGCACAAGCATCTACCACTCTTTGTCCTTCCTGCACATCAAGGAAATATCCGATTTTCTGAGAAGAAGCATCCTGAACTTCAAATAATCCTTCTTTGAAAGCGGTAGTAAGGAATACATTTTTCTTTTCTTCCAGCTGAACAGCATCAGGATAGTTTTTAATAGGGTAGGAAACAACTCCTTCATCAGCAAGGTCAGAGATCAGCTCTTTGGGCGTTGTTCTTAAAGAGTTTGCTCTTAAAACTGTAGGAGCCTGCTCATTCAAAGCAGCCATTTCCCTTTCCCAGTTGGCACCTATTTCCTTTTCAAGCGTTTCAGCCAGCCATTCAGGAATAGAGTATTCTATTGCTTTTGTAGGAACTGTATTCTTTTTAAGTTTGGTAAGAATATCGGCAATTTTGATTCCGTCAAATTCTTCAAACTTTTTATAATTGGTTTTGCTCCAAAGTAAATACGCAATGATCAATTTATAGATATTGTTGGGTTTTACACCTTCACCCATATAGTATTCGAGGCGTTTTTTCCAACGGATAATATTGTAAAAAATTTCAGAAACAACGGCTCTGTCCTGGCTTCCCCATTTTCTGTTTGCTTTTAAAAGTCTTTCAATAACTTTATCTGCATATTTGTTTTTCTCAAAAAATGTCTCCTGTAGGGCATCGTGAATTCCGATTGCCAAGTTTCTGTGAATAAGTTCCATAAGTTTGCTTCGCTGTTTGAATCTGCAAAAATACGACTTTTAATTGAGAGTTGAAGATTGAGTTGATGAGTTTGAGAATTGGAGGAGTTTATAGTGAGAGAGAGTAATGTAATCTAATATTATTGATGTAAAGTCAATCTGTTTATTGATTTTTTAAATGATAGAAATAAATTTTAATTCTGAATTTGTAAAGATTTTCCGAATATTTATATTTTTTATTTGTTGACGATGGCCTTTCACTTAGAATGAATAAACCTATGTTTTTTGCCTGATGAAAAATATTTGCTAGCAAAATGTACACTGTTCATTACTATACTTTATTTTCTTTGCAGCAAGTTTATTTAATTTATATTAATTCACGGTATTGTGTAAAGTTAACGTGCGCTTATTATCTACTATACTGAACTTTATCTCTTGACTTCAACCTCCAAAAAGCTCTACCTTTGTAAAAAATAAAAATATGAGTGATACAGTACTTTGTCCAAAATGCAGCTCTGAGTTTACCTACCCAAGCGATAATATGATGGTATGTTCCCAGTGCTTCTATGAATGGGATCCGGTAGAAGCAGCTTCTGAAACCGCAAATGAAGGGAAAATATTGGATTCAAACGGAAATGAACTTCAGGATGGAGATTCTGTAGTAGTAGTAAAAGATCTTCCTGTAAAAGGAGCTCCAAAACCGGTAAAAGCGGGAACTAAAGTAAAAAATATCCGTCTGAGACCGGGAAGTGATCATAATATTGACTGCAAAATTGATGGTTTCGGGGCGATGGCTCTTAAATCAGAATTTGTAAAGAAAGCGTAAGAAAACTCCGTTTTTTATGTCCTAAAAATAAGAAAAGGAAAAAATTGGACAGTGTAATCTTTCATAAGACTTAATTGCAAGATTGCTAATGTCCGTCTGGAAGGCAGAAAGAGAAATAACCAAAAATTTCCTTAAGCTTTGGAGATACAAATGTAAGAAAAAGTTTGAATAACGGATTCTTATATTTGTATTTTTTTTATGGATAAGTGTAAGTGAATGTATAAGTTATGCGTGAAATAGCGAAAGGGTAAAATGATGAATTTGCTGTGCAATTTTACTCTTTTGCAATAGAGCCTTTAAACAAAAGAAATATACGTTGTTCCTGATATTTTCTCATCCGTATAAACCACAAGTTCTTTCTCTTTTGCTCTTAGTTTATTCCAGTAATAGTTGCCTGCAAATCTACTTTCCAGAACTTCCGCTTTAAGACCAGTTTCGGTGATTTTGATTTCTTTAGGATAATAGGATAATTTGGAAATCTGGAAATCTTCAGCTTCAGCTTCACTGAAAATGTTCACTTCTCCGAATAATTTGGCTACATAAGAATTGTAAGGATTTCTATACGTTTCTTCAGGACTTTCATTTTGAATCAGTCTTCCATTCTGTAAAATGACAATCTGATCCAGCCATGGCATAATATCCTGAAGCTCATGAGTGGAAATAATCAAAGAAACTCCATGCTGTTTTACATATCTGAAAAGTCTCTCTCTAAGCTCAATTTTTCTCGGAAAATCCAGATTACTGAATGGTTCGTCTAAAATAAGAAGCTTTGGAAGTACAGATAATGCTCTCGCAATAGCCACTCTCTGCTGCTGTCCGCCACTTAAATATTTGGGAAGTACGTTAGCGAATTCCTGAAGACCTACTACTTCAAGAAGTTCGGCAACGGTTTCTTTTTTTTGCTTTAAATTGATATTTGAAATAAACTTTCCTACGTTTTCGGCAACTGTGGCGTAAGGCATAAGGTCAAAATTCTGTGCTACGAATTTCATTTCCGGTTCTCCGGGAACAAGATTTCCTTTCGGTCCCAAAAGCTTTGTTCCGTTAAAAATAATGTCTCCGTTTTCCCAATCCAGAAGACCATAAATAAGGTTAAGAAGAGTAGATTTTCCACATCCGCTTTCTCCGGCAAGAGCTATAATTCTGTTTTCTTCAAACCTTAGGTTAAGGTTCTGAAACAGGGGATTTTCTTTGTTGTGAGCGAAAAATAAATTGTTTATTTCTAATAGCATATTACAAATGTAAGGTTTTTATGAAAACACAATTTTTTTTATTATATTAGCGGAACTAATAAAAATAAATCAAAAATGAGAAAAAAACTGTTTTCGTTAGCTATTCCTGCATTATTTTTTGCTGCTGTGATGGTTTCTTGTAAAAAAGACAAACCGCTTACCAGTGAGAGTAATGAGGTGACGACTACTAAAGAAGGTAGTCAGTTCACTTTGGATACGCTAAACAGTAAGGTTGAATGGAAGGGATATAAAGTTTTTAAATCTGAGAATACAAGTCATTTTGGAACAATCAGGTTTGAAAGCGGAGATGTGACGGTGAAAGACGGAAAACTGGAAAGCGGAAAATTCGTTGCTGATATGAACTCTTTAACTTCTGTGGATTTGAAAGACAGCCCGGAAGATTTAGGAAAATTAAATGGCCACCTGAAGAGCGGTGATTTCTTTGAAGTTGAAAAATTCCCGACAGCTTCTTATGAGATTACAAAGGTTACTCCGGCTACAGAAGGTGATTACAATACTCTTTTGGATGGTAATTTAACCATTAAAGGAATTACAAAACCCGTTCAGTTTAAAGCTAATGTTTCTGTGAAAGAAGGAGAGGTGAGTGTAGCTACTGAGCCGAAAGATATTAAAAGAGAAGAGTTTGGAGTAAAGTTCCAGGCTCCTGCTGAAAACGGCGTGATTAAAGACGAGGTGACTCTTCAGATCAGCGTTAAAGCTTT
The DNA here is from genome assembly GCF_003663845.1 of Chryseobacterium sp. 7. Taxonomy (NCBI): domain Bacteria; kingdom Pseudomonadati; phylum Bacteroidota; class Flavobacteriia; order Flavobacteriales; family Weeksellaceae; genus Chryseobacterium; species Chryseobacterium sp. 7. The sequence goes on along the minus strand of NZ_RCCA01000003.1, from coordinate 106,230 downwards.
AGAAAAGAAATAATTTTTTTATTTAAGTGAAATAAGTGATTGAAGTCTGCCTCCCGAAAAAGAGGCAGATTTTTTTTTGACAGACTTATTATTCAACTTAAAATCGTATTTTTGCAAAACATTTTGAAAGGGTAAAATAATGATAGAAAAGATAGAAGAACTACTGGTAGAAGTAAACGGCTTCAATGCTACCTCTAAGGAAGATATCGAAAGCTTCCGAATCAAGTACAACGGTAAAAAAGGGGTTCTGAATGATTTTTTTGAAAAATTTAAAGAAGTTCCTAATGACCAGAAGAAAGAATTCGGACAAAAGATCAACACATTAAAACAGGCAGTTGCTGTAAAACTGGAGGATTTGAAAAATGCTTCAGAATCTTCTGTTGTGGTTGAAAAAGAAGATCTTACAAGACCCGCTTTTCCATTGGAATTGGGATCAAGACATCCGATCAATCTTGTAAAAAACAGAATCATTGAAATCTTCAAATCGATTGGATTTGCTGTGGCAGACGGCCCAGAGATTGAAGACGACTGGCATAACTTTACGGCGCTTAACCTTCCGGAATACCATCCGGCAAGAGATATGCAGGACACCTTCTTTATTGAGCAGAATCCTGATATTCTTTTAAGAACGCACACTTCTTCTGTACAAACCCGTTATATGGAAGAAAACCAGCCGCCAATCAGAATTTTATCTCCGGGAAGAGTTTTCAGAAATGAAGCAATTTCTTCACGTTCTCACTGTATCTTCCATCAGATTGAAGGATTATATATTGATGAGAATGTAAGCTTTGCAGATTTGAAGCAGACAATTCAGTTTTTTACCACTGAACTTTTCGGAAAATCTAAAATCAGAATGAGACCTTCTTTCTTCCCGTTCACAGAGCCAAGTGCTGAAATTGATGTGTATTGGGGATTAAACTCTGAAACAGATTATAGAATTACGAAAGGAACAGGATGGCTGGAAATCATGGGTTGCGGAATGGTAGACCCTGCCGTACTGAAAAATGTGAATATTGATTCTGAAAAATATTCAGGATATGCATTCGGAATGGGAATTGAAAGAATCACGATGCTTCTTTACCAGATGAGTGACATCAGAATGTTCTTCGAAAACGATATCAGAACACTGGAACAGTTCAAAACACTATAAAAAATCAAACCTCCGGAGCTCCGGAGGTTTTTTGTTTTTAATTACTGACCTAAGAAACAAAACGTAATTAAAAACTGATCTTATTGAAAAATTTACACGTGTCTGTTTCTTATGCCCATACTTGGATCAAACGCTGTTGAATTGAAGTATTGGCATGCTGCAGCTCTTTGTCTGCCTCTATTATAAAGACAATCAATGTTAACATTCTATTACATTTAAACATAAAAAAAGCCTGTAAAATTTACAGGCTTTATCTTTAAAAACTTATGTTGTTATTTACTGAACTTTAAAGGATATTTTACATTCTTGTAATCATCAATGCTGGCTTTCAGTGAGCCTACTGCAAGCTCTGCTTTCAATAGCATTGGAACATGGTTGGCATCGTTGGAAACCCACATGGTAACGCCTTCTTTTTCTTTAAATACTCTTCCGCTTTTTACAGAAGGAATAATTTTTAAACAGTTAATAGTACCGAATTTTGTCTTTAAATTTTCTGTTCCGGTTACTTTTAACTGGAAAGGAAACATTTCATCATCAATCCATACATTCATATTAATAACTGTTCCTACTTTCAGTTCATCTGGGCTTTTACTTCTTAAATAATAAAAACAGGAAAGCATATCCTGAACTCCTTTTACCGATTTTAAAACCTTAGAACCATTGGCCGGAGTTTTTTTATCTGTTAAAATTAAAGTATTATTATCATGATTAAAAACCGTTTCAAAATGCTGGCGGTAACTTCCCTCACGCACATTTCTTACATAGAAACTTGGTAATCCCGTCTGTGTATTGATAAAACTTTCATATAAATCTTCCACTTTGAAGAATGCTTTTACGGCACCAGTAGTCTGTCCTGTACCTTTTACATAAAGATGAGGAATCCCTTTGTAATTGGTTTGCTTTGTAGTAAGATTGGCTGTTCCTGCATTCAGGAAGCCGTAATGAATTCTGAGAGTGATGGATTCGCCGTCCGCGATGTTATCAATCTGGGCTGAGCCTAAAAAGAATATAAATACTGCAAAAAGGACTAAAATTTTCTTCATAACAAGACATTTACAAAAACACTGCCAAATTTAAAATATTCATTAAGAGATATTTGACAAATCTCAGGTTTTTATTTAGAATCAATTAAATATGCTTCGCATTAAAATTAGTAAATTTGCAGTTACATGTATAATTAAATTATCTTAAATATTATGATAACCACTGATATATTGATCATAGGTGCGGGACCTACAGGACTTTTTGCAGTTTTTGAAGCTGGTTTATTAAAAATGAAGTGCCATATTATTGATGCGCTTCCACAGCCGGGAGGGCAGTTGGCAGAACTTTATCCTAAGAAACCTATTTTCGATATCCCAGGTTATCCTTCAGTGAATGCCGGAGAATTGGTGGATAATTTGATGGAGCAGATCAAGCAGTTTCAACCTGGATTTACTTTGGGAGAAACCGCTGTTTCTTATACAAAAATAGATGATGAATGGTTTGAAGTGATCACGAACAAAGGAACGGTTCACAGATGTAAAGCAATTGCTATTGCAGGTGGATTAGGGACATTTGAACCGAGAAAACCAACTTTCGACAATCTTGCTGATTATGAAGAAAAAGGTCTTGAATATTTCGTTAAAGAACCTGAACATTTCAGAAACAAAAAAGTAGTGATTGCCGGAGGGGGTGATTCTGCGCTGGACTGGAGTGTTTTCCTTTCTAATGTTGCAAGTGAAGTGACTTTGATTCACAGAAGAAATGAGTTCAGAGGAGCTTTGGATTCTGTAGAGAAAGTTCAGGATCTGAAAAACCAGGGGAAGATTAAATTAATTACACCTGCAGAAGTTACCGGTATTAAAGGAGACGGAAAAGTTGAAGCGATTACAGTAGAAGTGGAAGGGCAGGAAGCTTACGATATTGAAACAGATTACTTTATTCCATTATTCGGATTGACTCCAAAATTGGGTGAGATCGGAAACTGGGGACTGAATATCGAGAAAAATGCTATTGTTGTAAACAACGCACTTGATTATCAGACCAACATTGATGGTATTTATGCGATCGGGGATATCAATACATATCCCGGAAAGCTGAAGCTGATCCTTTGTGGTTTCCACGAAGCTACTTTAATGTGTCAGAGTGTTTATAACAGATTAAACCCGGGTAAAAAATTCGTATTAAAATATACAACCGTAAGTGGTGTAGACGGATTTGACGGAAGCCGTAAAGAAGCAGAGAAAGCAGTTGTGAAAAAAATTGACTAATTTTGCAGAATTATGTCAGACGTTAATATTAAAATCACCGACAGAGAAGGGGTAATCCACGATGTCGTAGCTCCTACGGATATGTCCATGAACTTAATGGAGATTATCCGTTCCTATGAATTGGCAGAAGAAGGTACTATTGGTGTATGCGGAGGAATGGCGATGTGTGCTTCATGCCAGGTATATGTAATTAATGATCCCGGTTTGGAACCGATGGGAGATGAAGAAGATGCCATGCTGGCTGAGGCTTTCCATGTGAAAGACAACAGCAGATTGGGATGCCAGTTACATATTGCCGATGTCATGGAAGGGCTCGAAGTGGAAATTGCTCCTTATCCTTAGAAAATATTTTTTAATCTTAATAAGAAACCCGTCCGGATTTTCCGGACGGGTTTTTTCTTTTTATAAAAGCCTTATAGTTTAAATTTCCTCTTTAGAAATCCACTTTCCGACCGCAGGAGCCTGATAATTTCTCATTTTTTCCATAAGATCATCAATGGTATTGCTGATCAAAAGCATATCCCTGTTTATCTGCTTTAAAAATCCTTTATCCACCATGGTTTGAACCAGTTTGATCAGATCATCATAAAACCCGTCAATATTCAGAATTCCGACCGGTTTTTTGTGAAGTCCAAGCTGTGCCCATGTGATCATCTCAAAGAATTCTTCCAATGTTCCATAGCCTCCGGGAAGAACGATGACCCCATCACAAAATTCATTCATTTTGGTTTTTCTTTCATGCATGGTTTCCACAATGATAAGGTCTGTCAGGTTTTTATGGGCAATTTCTTTGGTTTGTAAAAAGTGGGGAAGGACTCCAATGACTTTACCACCTTCTGTTAATGCACCATCTGCTATAGTTCCCATCAGGCCGACATCGGCACCCCCATAAATGAGTTGTATATTTTGTTTTGCTAAGGTCTGTCCAAGCAAAAATGCCTGCTCTTCATAAATTTTATCTGTGCCGAAACTTGAGCCGCAGAATACGGTTATGCTTTTCATTGTATAAGGTTTTTTATGGTTTGGATGCTTTGACAGGCTCAGCATGACATCTCTAATACTAATGTTTTTTTTAGAAATAAATTTTTAGCTGTGTCATGCTGAGCCTGTCGAAGCATTTTTTATTTCAATTGAATAAATATATTTAGATTAAAACTAAAAATATCCAAAATCATAAGACTTTGGATATTCAATATAGTAATTTTAATGTTCTATTTCTGAGGAATATTCGCTAAAATATCTTTCAGGAAGCTCCAGAATTTTTGTGCTGAAGGGATGTTGGCTCTCTCATCAGGTGAATGTGCACCCCTGATGGTTGGTCCAAAGCTTACCATTTCCATTTCTGGATAGTTGGCACCGATGATTCCACATTCAAGACCTGCATGACAAGCTACCACATGAGGTTTTTCATTGAACTTGTCTGTATAAAGTTTCTCCATCAATTGTACAATCTCTGAACCTGGTTTGGGTTTCCATCCTGGGTATGAACCGCTGAATTCAACATTCATTCCAGCCAGTTCTGCTACAGATTTTAATTGCTCTGCCACTGAATATTTAGAAGAATCTACGGAAGATCTTGTAAGATTTAAAATCTTAAGTTCTCCACCCTTCAATTCTACTCTTGCTACGTTGTTGGAGGCTTCTACAAGATCAGCCACATCAGGACTCATTCTGTATACGCCGTTATGAAGCGCTTTTAAAGTAAGGATCACTTTTTTGGAATCACCTTCTGAAATTGCCTTGTCAGAAGACGTAGAGTTCTCAATATTGATCTGAAGTCCCGGCTCTACCGTTGCAAATTCTTCTAAGATATCTTTTTTAAGAACAGTAGCATTTTCTATAAATTCCTGAGCATTTCTCACAGAAATAAGAGCTGCCCCTTCTCTTGGAATAGCATTTCTTAAACCTCCGCTGTCGATAGAAAGGATCTCAATATTTTGGTTTTCCAGTCCGCTGTACAAAAGTCTTCCCAAAATTACATTGGAGTTTCCGAACCCTTTATGGATATCCATTCCGGAATGACCTCCCTGAAGTCCTTTTACTTCAAGTCTTACGATTTGTCCTTTTGAAGCCTCTGTAGCATATGTCTGAGTGATGGTTACATCTACACCTCCTGCACAGCCGATATCGATTTCGTCATCTTCTTCTGTATCAAGATTCAATAGGATTTGTCCTGTAAGCTGTCCTGGTTTTAATCCTAAAGCACCTGTCATTCCTGTCTCTTCATCAATAGTGAAAAGAGCTTCCAATGAAGGGTGTGGAATATCTGAGCTTTCAAGGATGGACATAATAGTTGCCACTCCTAAGCCGTTGTCAGCCCCTAAAGTAGTTCCTTTTGCCTTTACCCAGTCACCATCAATTTCCATTTTAATTCCTTCAGTTTCAAAATCGAAATTTACATCATTATTTTTCTGGCAAACCATATCAAGGTGCGATTGAAGCACAATCGATTTACGGTTTTCCATTCCTGCAGTGGCAGGTTTTTTAATAATAACGTTTCCTACTTCATCTACCGTAGTTTCCAGTCCTAAATTTTCACCAAATCCTTTGATAAATGCGATCACTTTTTCCTCCTTTTTTGAAGGTCTTGGAACAGCATTTAATTTGGAGAAATTTTTCCATATAATCTGCGGTTCTATATTAGATAATTCCATTGAATTTTATTTTTCTCAAATTTACGAAATAAAAAATGCTTCCGTAAGATACAGAAGCATTTTTGTATGATTTAGCTTTTATTAGCACCCGCATTCTCCATAGATGGGAGTGGTGAATGTAGTGCCGTCCGGTTTCTCAATGGTCAGAGTTCCTTCAAACAGTAAAGCTTCTTCGCCTTTTATTTTTTTACCCTTTACAGAAATTTTATAATCATCATTTTCTATTTCCTTGGTAAGCAGTTCATCTACCTCCATATCGCTTGATGAAATGAGATTAAGAGCCAGCCTTTTACCGTCCAGCATCATATAAGCTGTTTTTCCGGCATCATCTGCATAAATGTATCTTTCCTTTTCAAAATCAGCTTTGCTTACAGCAAAATAGCATGAACATTCTTTGATTTCTTTTGGGAAAGGAATAGTTCCTACCAGAATATTCCCTGAAGAAGAACCTGCTGAAGCAGAATCTTTAGCAATAGTTAAAGAATCGGCCGTTTTGGATCCCGAAACCGTTTCTTTTTCCTTTTTGCAGGCTACCAGTAAAAATGCAGAAAATACAATGATTAAATATTTCATGTGGTTGTGGTTTTATTATTTATTTATCCTCTTGCTCTCTCAAGAAGGGTCATCATTAATAAAGAAAGGATTACCAGGCTTTCTTCCTCGTCATCAATATCGATCAGTCTGTCCAGCTGGAATCTTCTTCCGAAGAATGAAGGCATTTTTTTTAGCTTAAAATAAGCTTTTCCGTCAATCCCTGTTACAGTATAAGACGGATTAAGGAAATACCCTGTGAACATTCCGATGATAGGAAGTTCTCCTACAAAGCTGTCCCAGAATCTTACCCATGCGCTGTCTTCCTGAATTTTAAACTTAGGCTGGTCATGTGCATCCAGAATATCATAACTCGCTTTCCAGAGAGATCTCATTCCTTTTCTGGCTAATCTCCCAAAATTTTTATTGTCAATAAGATCATTTAAAGAATACGAAGCATTGAAATCAATCCATTGATTAGCTCTGATTCTGAAAAGTTCCTTAGACTTACTCTCATCATTAAAAACAATAACATCTTCTTTCAACTTGAACATTTTCTGACGAACGTAAGCTACATAATTTCCATTTCTGTCCGTAATGTTGAAATCACTTGCTAAAGTAGTGATTTTGAATTTGAAATCCAGAGGATAATTGAGATTGTTAAGTACCATGTTAGTTAATTTTTTTCATATTTAATTAGAGCCGCAAATATAGAGGTTTTTTTAGAGTTCTCGGATAGAGGAGAAATGTAAATATCATAATGGGACATTAGTCTCATGGTCAATAGTCAATTTTTGCTGCACAAAGTCAATAATCACTTTATACAAATTCACAAACGAAGTGAATTGACCATTCACGATTCACTATCAATTATCAACTTTAATCCTTATTTTTGTACCTATGGATTACCCAAGTAAAGTGTTGGCAAAGGCAGTAGATGAGATTTCAGGACTGCCTGGGATTGGAAGAAAAACGGCCTTAAGGTTAGCATTACATTTGTTGAAGCAGCCCAATTCCAGAGCTGTAAGTCTTGGAAACTCGTTGATTAATCTTGTCAACGAAATAAAATATTGTAAAGAATGTCATAATTTTTCAGATTTTGACATCTGTGAAATATGCAGCAATGAAAAGAGAAATGGCGAACTGATCTGTATTGTGGAAGATGTAAGAGATGTTATTGCTATTGAAAATACCGGAAAATATACCGGGAAATATTTAATTCTTGGTGGTAAAATCTCTCCCATGGAAGGAGTAGGGCCAGGTCAGTTAAATATTCCAAGCATTGAAAAAAAGCTGAATAATGGAAAGGTAAAGGAATTTATTTTTGCATTGAGTGCCACTATGGAAGGAGATACCACAGCTTATTATATTTACAAGAAATTCAAAAATTTCAACGTGAATTTTTCAAGCATTGCAAGAGGAATTTCAGTAGGGGACGAATTGGAATATGCCGATGAAATTTCTTTGGGAAGATCTATTATCAACAGGCTGCCATACAACGAAAAGGATTAATATGAAGCTGTCCGTAATTATCGTTAATTATAATGTTACCCAATTGCTCAGAAGCTGTGTCCTGTCACTTCAAAAATATGTGCAGGAGATAGAATATGAAGTGATTGTGATTGATAATGCTTCTACAGATACTTCCTGGGGCGATCTTATTCCTGAGTTTCCCAATGTACATTTTATATCTTCTGAAACCAATGGCGGGTTTTCAAAAGCCAATAATCAGGCTGTACAAACTGCGAAAGGAGAATATATATTGCTTTTGAATCCTGATACGGAATTGGAGGGCTTTTATATGAAAGAACTGCTGGATTTTGCAGATGCTCAGCCTTCATTCGGATGTCTTGGGGTGAGAATGCATGATGCAGAAGGAAATTTTCTTCCTGAAAGCAAACGTTTGGTTCCGGATATGTTTAATTCTTTTGAAAAGCTCTTTACCAATTTTAAAAAGAACAATTCGAAATCTTATTACAGAAATGATATAGAAGAAAATGCTGTGGAAGAAGTGGATGTGATTACGGGTGCATTTTTATTGGCTAAAAAAGAGATTTACAAAAAAATAGGGGGGCTGGATGAAGCGTACTTCATGTATGGAGAAGATATTGATCTCTGCTATACATTTTTAAGAAACGGATATAAGAATTTCTATTATGGTAAGGTCTCAATTCTTCATCACAAAGGAGAAAGTACCATAAAGGATGAAGTATATCTCAATAGATTTTATGGAGCAATGCAGACCTTTATTGATAAATATTATAAAGAATCGAAGCCTGTACAGTATTCGTTTTTAAAGGCAGGACTGAAGCTCCGCCATCAGATTGAAAAGATCAAGTTAAAATAAAAAAGCAACTCAATTTGAGTTGCTTTTGTTTTATATAAGATGATTATTCTTATTATTTAGCCGGTGCTAAAGGAGCTTTAGCCGGGGTTGTTGTAGAAGAAGCAGGAGCTGACTGTTTTGCAGGAGCTTCTTTCTTCGCTGGCTGTTGTTGTGTAGGAAGAGCCTGAGAGGGCTTACCTGTAATAACAACGCTTAAAAGGATAAGAACGATGATAGTTCCGCCTAGAGTCCATGTTGCTTTTTCCATGAAATCATTGGTTCTCTGTACTCCGAACTGTGCAGATGATGCACCTCCGAATGTACTGGAAAGGCCTCCTCCTTTAGGATTTTGCGCCATAACGATAATTACCAATAAAACACTGGCAACCATAACAAGAACCATCAATAGTGTAAATATAGTATCCATTAATTCTGATATCTTTTTGAATGGGCAAATTTAATGTTTTTTTACTGAATGACAAAAAAAGATGTCGCCAAATGTTGATAAAAATAAAAACGGCAACAATTGTTGCCGTTTTTTCTATAAAAATAGGATGTTCTTATTTAAAATCAGCATCAGTAGCCTTATTGATCTCATAAGACTTTACCGTCATCGTCATATCCATCCCCATTTGGCTTACAGAGATGGTGTAAGGCATTTTTACTCCGTTTACATCTTTGTAATTAGAGAACGTGGTTGGAATTGTCATTTCCTGACCTTTAGCTTTTACTTTTTTGGTTTCTCCGGTTTTTAATCCAGTGGCAACACTGTAGTAATACGTAGTATCTCCACCTTTAATGGCATAAGAATCTTCGCCGCTAATTTTCTCAATTCCGCTTAGTTTATAATCAGCAGATTTTGCAAAACCTAATTCTTCGAAAATTTCAGGATTCTTTTGTTTCTCAGCAATTTCTTCCGGTGTGATATCAACTTTTTGTCCCATTTGCATAGAATAGCCGGTTTTTCCATCGAATACCTGTTTTTGAACTACCTGTCCCATTGCTGTTACCGTAGTAAGCTCTTTTCCTCCCTGTGCTTTAACAATTTTAAAATCGATGTTTTGTCCTTGCATAGACATGGAAGCATTCGTAGTGTAAGAAGTAATTTTAGCCAGGTTAGCTTTTCCTCCGATAGCATTGATGTATTTGTCAACTACAGAAGCAACCGTTACATTAGCATCTACTTTTTGAACAGTAGGTTTCGCAACAGAGTTCGCTTCTTTATCGTAATATTTTACAGGGTAACCTAATTTTTCCAATCCTTCAGAAATATCAGAAGCTTTACCAGCGATGAAAATTCTGCTTTGGTTGGGTAAGATTGTAGCTTTTACAGCGTTGGCAACATCTGCAGCAGTTACTTTATCAATAGATTTTAAGTAATTGGTATAGAAATCAGCTGGTAAATCCTGTACTTTTTGGTTTAAAGCAAATCTTGCGATGGTTGCTGGCTGCTCCAAAGACATGATGAAAGATCCTTTCAGTTTAGCTTTTGCATTCGCTAACTCTTCTGGCTTTACTGTGGAAATAGCGTTAAGTTCATTCATGAATTCTTTAACCGCTTTGTCGGTAACTTCATTTCTTACACTTGCGCTAGCAGAGAACTCCGGAGAATATTTGCTGGCAACCATACTTGAATAAGCACCATACGTAAATCCGTTTTTCTCACGAAGGTTCATGAAAAGTCTAGCTTCACCACCACCTCCAAGGATGTAGTTGGCAATTGTAGCAGGGAAATAGTTAGGATCTTTCATTTTCAGGGTCGTCAGGTTGTTTAAGGAAACAACAGACTGTACTGCTGAAGGAACATCCACTACATTGATCTCTGTTTTAGCAACATTGGAAGCAGGTCCCAGCGGTGCAATAGGAGTATTTGCTTTTTTCCAGCCGTTGAAGGCCTTCTCAATCAAAGGCTTTACCTGGTCAAATTTTACATCTCCAACAATGACTAAGTAAGCATTATCCGGAGCGTAGTATTTTTTGTAAATATTCTGAACATCAGCAAGCTGAATTTTGTTGATAGACTCAACGGTTTCAAATTCTCCTCTTGAAGTATTTTTTCCATACATCAAAGCGTTAGAAACTTTTTCTGCAATAGAAGACGCATTTTTTTCCTCAGACTTTAATCCTTCAATTGCTCTTTCTTTAGAGTTTTGAATTTCTTCGGCAGAGAATTTAGGATTAATGATTGCATCAGCCATCAGGTTTAATACCTCAGGGAAATATTTGGAAAGAGAATTGGCAGAAGCACCTCCTGAAGAGAAATTAAGATTCGCTCCCAGATAGTCTACTTTTTTATTGAAATCATCTTTGCTGATGTTGGTAGTTCCGTTTTCGAACTGTTCAGCCATAATTCCGCTTACTCCGGTTACAGCTCCTTCGTTGTAAGGAGGTCTGTCCATAGAAAGACTTGCGCTTACTCTTGGTAGTTTGTTGTTTTCAACCACCATTACTGTAAGGCCGTTGCTCAGCTGGAAAGTTTTTGGTTTGGCAATGTTAATCGCAGGAGTAGGCCCCGGTTTTGGCATTGCATTAAGATCTATTTTTTGTGCTGAAACTATTCCTGTAAAGAAAAACGCTGCAGCTATATATGTTAATTGCTTTTTCATTTGTAAAAATTTAATTTTTAATAATCATATTTTAACCTAAAAAGTTGAAATGATTACTTTTTCTCAGGTACGTAATTAATGATTATTCTTTGGTTGGAATTAAGATACTTTTTAGCCGCATTTTGAAGATCCTGTCTGGTAATAGATCTGTAAATATCGATTTCTTTGTTGATCAAATTCGTGTCACCCATCAATACGTGGTTGGTAGCCAATGAAGCGGCAATTCCCTGAATGCTTGAATTAGCATTTACAAACTGGTTTTCGTATTGGTTTTGAAGTTTTTGATAATCTTCTTCAGAGATTAAAGTAGTCTGAATTTTTTTGATTTCAGCATCAATGTCAGTCTGTAAAGCCTGTTTTGTAGTTTGTCCCATTGGAATCGCGAAGAATGCGAAAATACTGTAATCTTCAAGTCCCTGGTTGAAAGCAGCTACCTGAAGTGCTTTTTTATCCTGGTCAACTAATTTTTTATATAAAACTGAAGATTTACCGTTACTCAAATACGAAGAAAGCATATCCAGAACATAAGCATCTTTTTCTTTGTTAGCCGGAGTTCTGTATGCGAAAATATATGCAGGAAGCTGAATGTTCGGATCCGTAGCCGTAACTTCTTTTTCCTGTGTGATAGGAGCATCTTTAGGGAAATCTTTTGGATAAAGCGTTCCTTTTGGAATTACTCCATAATACGTTTCAATCCATTTCTTAGTCTGCTCAGGTTTGATGTCTCCAGCAACCACTAAAGTAGCGTTATTCGGAACGTAATACTTTTTGTAGAATGCCTGGAATTCTTCCAGCTTAGCAGAGTTCAAATCCTCCATAGAACCAATTGTTGGCCAGTTGTATGGGTGATTGGTAAATAAATTTTTCTGAATAGTAGAAAAAAGATTTCCATAAGGCTGGTTATCCATTCTCAATCTTTTCTCTTCTTTTACAACCTCTCTCTGGGTATCCACACCAATTTGGTTAATCACAGCGTGGCGCATTCTTTCAGCCTCCATCCAAAGTCCAAGCTGTTCGTTGTTGGAAGGGAACGTTTCATAATAATAAGTTCTGTCGTTGGTAGTGTTGGCGTTGTTCTGCCCTCCGTTTGAAGAAACGATCTTGAACCAGTCTCCTCTCTTGATGTTAGGAGTTCCTTCAAATAAAAGGTGTTCAAAGAAGTGTGCAAAACCAGTTCTGCCTTTTACTTCATCTTTTGCACCTACGTGGTACATTACACCTGTTGTGACAACCGGAGCGGAATTATCCTGATGAAGAATTACGTGAAGACCGTTGGGAAGGTCATATTCTTCGAATTTGATTTGCTGTGCATTCAGCATGAGCCCGAAGAAAGCTACGGCAGCAGCAGAAAGAAGTCGCTTTTTCATAAAATTTAGAAATTGTTTACCAATTAGTAGAAAAAGTGAATTAAATGTTACAAAATTTATTAGAAATATAGATGTACAGGAGAAAATTATTAGAGTTTCAAAAATGAATAATATATTCGCCTCACTTGTCACTTGGATATGTGATTTGGTTGTGGGATTTGAGATTACAAATAATCATTGTAGAGAAATTTTCTAACCGATGGTTAATGATTCACAATTCACTTGCGAAGCAAAACTGACTATTGACAAATAATCCCCACAATTCAGTTCTGAGTACTCAAAATTTCTAACTTCTATTAGGAAAGTTTGAATTCTGCTCCGAATACCTTAATTTTGTGTTCCCAAAATTTTTTTGCTGTATGGACTATTTGAAAGGACTCAACGAATCACAATATGAAGCCGTTACCTCTTTGCAGGGACCTCTGATGGTACTTGCCGGAGCAGGTTCCGGGAAAACGCGTGTACTTACAATGCGTATTGCCCATTTAATACACAACGGAATAGACCCTTTCAATATCCTGGCGCTTACCTTTACCAATAAAGCGGCACGTGAAATGAAAGACCGTATCGCAAAAGTAGTGGGGGACAGCAATGCAAGAAGCCTTTGGATGGGTACATTTCACTCCGTTTTTGCTAGAATTTTGAGGATTGAAGCTCATTATCTTGGATATCCTTCCAATTTTACCATTTATGATCAGCAGGACGCTTTGAACGTAATCAAAAAAGTTCTGAAGGATATGAATATTGATGCTGATCTTTATAAACCTAAAAAAGTTCAGGCAAGAATTTCAACCTACAAGAACAACCTGATTACGGTAAAAGCTTATTTCAATAATCCAGAATTGATGGAGGCGGATGAAAAAGCAAACATGAAATTTATCGGGCAGATTTATCAGAAATATGTAGATCAGTGTTTCAGAAACGGATCTATGGATTTTGATGATCTTTTGTTGAAAACCAATGAATTATTGACACGTTTCCCGGAAGTATTGGCAAAATATCAGGACAGATTCCGATACATCATGGTAGATGAGTACCAGGATACGAACCATTCTCAGTATCTTATTGTAAAAGCTTTGGCTTCAAAATTCGAAAATATCTGTGTAGTAGGGGACGATGCACAGTCTATCTATTCTTTCCGTGGGGCGAATATCTACAATATCTTAAACTTTAAAAAAGATTATACAGACGCCAAAACAGTTTCCTTGGAACAAAATTACCGTTCTACACAGAATATTGTAAATGCGGCTAATGTAGTTATTGCTAAAAACCTTCAGCAGTTTAAGAAAAATGTATTCAGTGATAATGAAGAAGGAGACAAGATTAAAATTTACCGTTCTCTTTCTGATGCAGATGAAGCCAACTTTGTAGCAGGAAATATCTGGGAGCTTCGTAACCGTGACCAGAGAAAATACAGCGATTTTGCTATTTTATACAGAACCAACTCTCAGACCCGTGCTTTTGAAGATGCGCTGAGACGTAAAAATATTCCGTACAAAGTGTATGGAGGACTTTCTTTTTACCAAAGAAAAGAAGTTAAGGACCTTATTGGTTATCTTCGTCTTCTGATCAATGAAAACGATTCTGAAGCGTTGATGAGAATTATTAACTATCCTGCAAGAGGAATCGGAGAAACAACCCAGAATAAACTGATCGTTTTTGCAGATGCCCACAATCTTGCGGTTTCAAAAGTATTGGAAAATCTTCCGATGTATGCACCTCAGTTAGGTTTAAACAATGGCGTTTTAAACAAACTGAATGACTTCTGGTCTATGATCAAAGCTTTTCAGGTATTGCTGAAAACAGAGACAGCTTACAGTGTTGCTATGGAAGTGGCAAAACGAAGCGGCTTAATCAAGTTTTTAAAAGATGATCAGACTCCGGAAGGTATTTCCAGAGTGGAAAACGTACAGGAATTGATGAACTCCATGCAGGGATTCATTGAAGAGCAGATGCAGCTTGAGGACGGAGATCCGAGTCTTTCCAACTTCCTTGAAAATATTGCCCTTTCTGCAGATACCCAGGATAAAGAACTGGAAGATGATATGGTTTCCCTGATGACGATTCACCTTTCAAAAGGATTGGAATTCCCGGTGGTACATTTAGTAGGACTCGAAGAAAATCTTTTTCCTAGCTTTATGAGTTCAGCTACCAGAGAAGATCTGGAAGAAGAGAGGAGATTATTCTATGTGGCATTGACAAGAGCTGAAAAACAGGTCTTTTTCTCCTATGCTGTTTCCCGTTTCCAATGGGGGAAAATTACGGATGCGGAACCTTCAAGATTCTTAAGTGAAATTGATGATCAATATATTGAATTCCTTAATCCTGCTTTGGAAAAAAGATTTATCAATAATTCGGGAGTGAAGTCCAATATCTTTGATGAACATCCTTCCGAAATGAAATCTTTCAAAAAGGTGGAAAAGAAAACTATCGATAGAGGAGATACTTCGAAGCCAGCTCAGGAAGTCAGAAAACTGAAACCGGTAAGCACAGCTAAAATTATCAATCCAAGCGGCGCTTCTTCTCAGGATATTGAAGTGGGAGATAAAGTGAGACATGACCGTTTTGGAATAGGGGAAGTTTCTTTCCTGGATGGAACAGATCCTCAGAATATCAAAGCAAAAGTTATTTTCATCCATGAGGGTGAGAAAAACCTGATCCTGAAATATGCTAAGCTAACTAAGATTTAATTTCAAAATAAAATATAAAGAAAACGGATTCAATTTTTGGATCCGTTTTTTTATGAAAGTTTCCTTAAATTATCATAACTTTAAATAAGGGATAGAAAGAAACGATAACTATTTTTTACAAAAACAAAGTCTATTAGTTTTGTGGACTAATAAATAAATTTTACATTTGCACCTTGTAAAAACATAAATGTTAATCAAATTCTAAACTATGAATAATAAGAAAACTATTCTTTCGGCCTCTGTTCTGTTTTTCCTCGGCGTATTTACTTACGGGCAGGAAAAAGACAGCATAAAAACAAATAAAGACACTATAAAGACGAATAATGTAGAAGAAGTAGTAGTATTGGGTTCCAGAGCCGGAGCCAGATCTAAAGTAGACAGTCCGGTTCCCGTAGATGTATTCAATGTAAAAGAATCTTCAATTATACTTCCTCAGACCAATATAGGACAAATTCTGAATGCTGTTGCCCCTTCATTTACTTCCACTATTCAGACCAATTCAGATGGGACAGACCACTTGGATCCTGCTCAGTTGAGAGGTTTGGGGCCAGATCAGGTGTTGGTGTTGGTGAATGGAAAAAGAAGACATACTTCAGCTTTGGTGAACGTAAACGGAACACCAGGAAGAGGTACTGTAGGAACTGATTTGAATGCTATTCCTTCTTTTGCTTTGAACAGAATTGAAGTATTAAGGGACGGAGCTTCCGCGCAATATGGATCTGATGCCATTGCCGGAGTGATCAACCTTGAATTAAAAAAAGATACCGGAAAACTAACAGGGCAGGTAAGCTATGGCGGAAATCTTACGCCAACTGCTAATGACCATACGGGAGATTTTGACGGTCAGAATATTCAGCTGGATTTGAACTATGGAAATAAAATCGGAACCAAAGGCGGTTTCTTTAATATCACATGGTCTTCACAGTTCAGAAACCCGACTTACAGAGCCGGGACAGAAAGCGGTCCTATCTATAACGCTTATAATGCCATTGAACAGCGTGCATTGAATGACGGTGTAAACCTTTCTTCTCTATTTACGAATATTGGAAACACACCCAATTCACAGCAGCTTGTGAATTACATCCATCAGTATGCACAGAATGTAAGCTATTTCTCTCCAGATTTGCAAAATTCTATTCAGGGAGCCAATACGATTTCCGCATTACAGAATGTTTTGAAATCTGCAAGTTTTACCAGAGATCAGCTTAATTATATTACAGATCAGGAGCTGGCTTACAGAGGACAGACGAGAAAAGATTTTAACATGCAGGTAGGGCAGTCTAAGCTTAATAATCACCAGTTTTTTGTAAATGCTGAGATCCCTGTAAGTGACAACTGGAAAGTATATACTTTTGGAGGATACAGCATAAGACACGGTACTTCCGGAGGATTTTACAGAAGACCAAGCGAAAGCAGAACTTTTACAGGATTATATCCTAATGGTTACCTTCCACAGATCGGAACGGATATTCAGGATATCTCATTAGCAGCGGGAATCAAAGGAAAATGGGAAGGCTGGAATATTGATTTCAGTAATACCTACGGGCAGAATTCATTTACCTATAATATCCAGAATACAGGAAATACCTCTTTGCGTTTTGATTCACCAAGAGAGTTTAATGCAGGTGGATTAAGATTTTCACAAAATACCATCAATTTAGATTTCTCTAAAAAATATGATGTATGGGAAGGGATTAATGTAGCATTTGGAGCAGAGCACCGTTATGAGAATTTTAAAATTACCCAGGGTGAACAGGCTTCTTATGCAACCTATGATATTTCCGGAAATGTGTGGAACGGGAATTCCGTTAGGCCTACGGATTTCTTCGGAGCAGCACTTCCTGGAGGATCGCAGGTATTCAATGGGTTTAAGCCTGAAAATGCTGTGGATAAAAACAGACAGTCGGTAGCAGCCTATGCAGATGTGGAATTTAATTTTACTAACTGGTTACTGGTAGATGCAGCAGCCAGATATGAAAACTATTCAGATTTCGGGTCTACATTCAATTATAAATTAGCTTCAAGAATCAAGGTTGCTCCTAATTTCAATGTAAGATTTGCTGGTTCTACAGGATTCAGAGCGCCATCGATCCACCAGATTTATTATAATGTAACGTCTACATTATTCACGAATAATCAACTTCTGGAAGTAGGAACTTTCAGTAATGATTCTCAGCTGGCAGGATTGCTGGATATGCCAAAACTGAAGCAGGAAACATCCAAATCAGCAAGTGTAGGATTTACTTACAAAATTCCTTCGGCAAGTCTTACTTTTACAGCAGACGGGTATTTCACAAGAATTGACAACCGTATTATTCTTACCGATCAGTTCTTAAGAGCAAGTGTTCCTCAGAAAGCACAGGAAGCTTATGATCAGTTGGGAATCAATGCAGCGCAGTTTTTTACCAATGCTATTGATACAGAAACAAAAGGGTTAGATGTTGTGGTTTCACATACTGCCAGATTCTCTGGATTTAAACTGGACAATAACTTCGCCATTAACCTTAATAAAACAAAACAGGTTGGGGCTATCCATTCAGCAGGACTTTTACAGTCGCCAGATCTTGAAAAAATTTATTTCTCTGAAAAATCAAGAGTCTATCTGGAAGAAGCTGTACCTAGAGTGAAAGCCAGTCTTTCTCATACGCTTTCATGGAAAAGTGCTACTTTCTATTTGAGAAATACCTATTTCGGAAAAGTAACAGGAGCTGATGTTATTGATGTGAACGGAGACGGAATTATTGATTTTAATGAACACCAGCAGATCGGAGACAAGATCATCACTGATGTATCTGCTGCTTATCAGTTTACAAAATATGTAGGATTGACTTTAGGGGTAAACAATCTGTTTGATATCTACCCAACGAAAAACCTTACTGCTTCTACCAATAATGACCAGTTTATCTATTCACGTTCCACTTCGCAGTTCGGACAGAATGGAAGATATGTTTTTGCAAGACTTAATTTCAACTTTTAAATAGAACATAAGATAATGTTATAAAAAACAGTTCAGAAATCCTGAACTGTTTTTTTCTTTATGTAATATGAATTAAACTTTTATTTTTGAACCATTAAGATTTAATAAGAGTTTAAGAGTATTAAGATAAGCTTTGCTTTAAGCTTAAGAATCAGAATGATTTACCTTAACTATACTTTATTTCTTAAATCCTTCTTAATGGTTTTTCTTTATATAATTTGAATCTTATCTTTCTACCAATTCCTTCACTGGTTCACCATAATGATCAATTACGGTAGTATTGATCTGAAGCAGCTGATACCATTTTCTGAAAGCCCCAATGAATACAATAAGCATAAGAATCATGGCCGTTGCCGCTAAAACTGCCAGTAAATTTTGTCCTTTGGGAATGTAAATAGCTGTTACCTGAATATAGCCTGCCCAGAATGTAATTCCAGCCATAAAAACACCCGGAATAGCCGAACATAAAGCATATTTTCCTCTTTTCATCCTGATCAGCATCGTTGTACAGACAATAAGCCCACAGGCAGCAAGCAGCTGATTACTGATCCCAAATAAAGGCCAGATACTGTTCACATTTCCCGTATACACCAGATATCCCCATGCAAAAGTGAAAAGAATACTGCTGATAATAATTCCCGGAATCCAGTTTTTATCATTAAATTTTGGAACCACTGACCCCAACATTTCCTGTAAAAAGAAGCGTCCAACTCTTGTTCCGGCATCAATAGCCGTAAGAATAAATACCGCCTCAAACATAATCGCGAAATTATACCAATATGCCGTCAGTTGATCCATATAAGGGATTTTGTTGAAAATATGTGCCATTCCCACAGCCAGAGATACAGCTCCTCCGGTTCTTCCATACAGATCAATGCCTATTTTCTGTGAATAATAATCAATATCTACTCCATGCAAGGAAGGATGCGCCGCCAGAAAAGAATCATAAGCTTCTTTGGGAGTATTGATCGCAAAATAATCACCCGGCATCAGCGTACACGCAGCAATAAGTGCCATCAGTGCTACAAAACCTTCCACGAGCATGGCTCCATATCCTACGAAAAGAATTTCTCTTTCTTTGTTCAACATTTTCGGAGTTGTTCCCGTAGCAATCACCGCATGAAATCCGGAAATCGCTCCACAGGCAATCACAATGAAGATAAAAGGAAGTACCGGACCGCCAATAATTGGCCCTCCGCCATTAACAAAAGCTGTAATAGCGGGCATCTGTATAGTTGGATGGATCACAATGACTCCAATAGCCAGCATGATAATAGTTCCGATTTTCAAATAGGTGGAAAGATAATCTCTGGGAACTAAAAGAAGCCATACCGGTAATACAGAAGCTATGAAACCATAGAGAGGAATCGCAATAGAAATGGTTTTGATATCCCAGGAAAATAAACCATTCATCGTTGGATTCTGCATCAGAGTATGTCCCCCGATAATTCCTGCAATCAAAAGAATGCCTCCCAAAATACTTGCAAACAGGACACTGTTCTTTTTATAACGCATTATCAGTCCCATAATGATAGCAATTGGCATGGTGATTACTACTGTAAAAAGCGACCAGGAAGCTTCATGCATGGCATTGATACAGGCCAGAGATAATCCTGCAAGGGTAAGAATCAGGATAAAAAGAATCGCAAAACCTGCCACTGTTCCCGTTGTTTTCCCGATTTCTTTAGAAGCAATAGTCGCGAGACTCTGTCCTTTATGTCTCACAGAAGCAAAAAGTACAATCATGTCATGTACTCCGCCGCCCAAAACACATCCAATCAATATCCATAAAGCACCGGGAAGATATCCGAACTGTGCTGCCAAAACAGGTCCTACTAATGGTCCGGCAGCTGCAATAGCCGCAAAGTGGTGGCCGAAAAGTACATTTTTATTGGTAGCCACATAATCTTTACCGTCTGCAAATTTCACAGCAGGAGTCATATTCTGGTCATTGAGCCGGAGAACTTTATTCGCAATGAAAATACCATAGAAACGGTATGCTATCGCAAAAATAAGAACAGATACAAAAATGAGAGTAAGTGCATTGATATTGTTTAAAGATTCCATATTGCTTATTTTTGTTGATGAAAAATTAAAGTATTGGTGTTTTTGTTATAAATAATTTAAACAATAGCCAAGGTAATTAATTCTCAAGGAAAAAATATCAATAAGTATATCAATCTAGCAAATTTGTCAAATGCTTTAAATGTATTGTTTTGATTTTTAATATATTGTATGGCAAATGAATAGGCGCATGTATATTATTTCTTCTGTGAAATAATGAAATCCACCATCTGATCCGTCATTTGATCCAGATAATCTTTATCAGTAGTTCCAAATCCGTGTACTCCACCGTCAACAATGATGAGAGAGTTCTGTATTTTGGCTCTGTTTAATTTTCTGTGTAGCTTTTTAGACTGGCTTAAAGGAACAATTTTATCATTATTCCCCTGGACAATTAAAGTAGGAACAGCTCCCGAAACAAAATTAACGGGAGACATCGTTTTAAGATAATCAATAGCGCTGTCCTGATCTTTTCTGATGTTATACCCTGAAATGCCTTTAACAAGATTTTCCTGTAAACCGACAATCTTTTTGGACATTAATCCGATCAGTCCTACCGGAATCGTTCCTAGTTTTGTGTGAAAAAGTTTGTTGAGGTCTGCCGGGCCATAATGATCAATCACATAATTCACTTTAGCAGAATAAGCAGAAAGTTCCGGATTACCGGGATAAGTATTATCTGGAGTATAAGCTGCCATCAGGGATAGATGAGCTCCGGCCGAAGCCCCGAACAGTCCAATATTATTGGTGTCAAAATGATATTGCTCTGCATTTTTTCTTACCCATCTTACTGCATCTTTCGTATCTTCCAAAGGTAATGGGAAATGAGTGCTGTCATTTAATAGTGTATAATTAATACTGACTACGGCGTATTGCTTCGCCATAAGCTTGGCAATAGTAGTCTCAACATAATTGTCCGAGTTAATCACTTTATCACCTTCTATCCATCCGCCTCCGTGAACATAGATTAATACAGGTAACAACTGACCTGAAGGAGCATTTTTAGGGGTAAAAACATCCAGTTTTACAGGATTTCCTCTGGTGGTTTTATAAACAATATCTTCGGAAAGATTAGCTATTTCAGGAAGTAATGTACTTTTTACAGGAGGGGTCTTAGCTTGTATCTGTGAAAAATTCTGTGAAAAAAATAAATTAGAAAAGCTTATGATTAAAACAAAAAACAGGTTTGTGAAAAACCTGTAGATTGATATGTTGTTTGTCGATAAATTCATAATAAATTTTTTAAGGAAATGTTACTTTACTAACTCCTCAAAAAGCTTACCAAAAGTAGCATTCAGATCTTTGGATTTCCCAGGATGAGGTCTGGAAGTCTGCACAACAGAACTTCTTACAGCTGTCAGCCAGCGGAAGCGTTCCGGAACATCCAGAAAGGCAATAGGACCGCCGTCTTTAGCACCATTTGCGATCTTCTGAAAGCTTTCCAGATTGTGGATCACATCATCATAATCCAGCTTGCTGTGCATTAGCTTAAATTTGTCCGGACACAAATAGAATTCCACTCTGATGAATTTTTCTTTTTTAGAAAACATCACCAGCCCGATATTGAAAAATTCTTCTCTTTCAACCTTAGGTACCAGGCGTATTACCGCGTATTCATATATTTTATCCTCTTGCATTTTTCGCTTCGTTTACAAAGATTTGAGAATTTTCTAATCTGGTTTTCATAAACTGAAAATAGATCTCACGGATTTCGTCAGGCGTTTCATCAGCATCATTCCAGTGTAACCAGTCTTCAGGAATCATGTTGACAATTTCTCTGAAAAGAGCATCATTCAAAATTTCATGAGCAAACTTGTCAGCCTCATCAAGCATTTTTGCCTTAGGAAGCAGCACGTGGTCTTTTACATATTTGAAAGGTGTTTTTGCTGCAGCATCAAAATTCTGCCATGAATGGTGGAAATAGAAAGAAGCACCATTATCAATGATCCAAAGTTCTTTATGCCACATCAGCATATTCGTATTTTTAAAAGTACGGTCAATATTGGTAATAAATGCATCCAGCCAGACAATTTTTGAAGCCAAAAGCGGATCCACACTTACTCCCGGATCATACGTAATAGAGCCCGAAAGATAATGTAGCCCAAGATTCAGCCCTTCGGAATGTTTCAGAAGATCCTGTATTTCTTCATCGGCTTCCGTTCTCCCAAAATCGGCATCAAGATTGATAAAAACCAGTTCAGGAATTTTAAGCCCTAACGCTTCGGTAATCTTTCCGCCCAAAAGTTCGGAGATCAGCATTTTTACTCCATGGCCTGCACCACGGAATTTTAATACATATTTGAAATCATCATCAGCTTCTGCCAGAGCCGGTAGAGATCCTCCTTCTCTCAGGGGCAGAATGTAACGCATCACGGTTACAGTTCTTAAATTCTGCATGAAGCAAAAATAAGGCTATTTTTATAAACTTCAGCTTCACTTTGCATAAAAGAAATAAGGAATCAAGAGCCGAAAACAGAGTTTTTTTCATAAATTTCCATTTCAAATAAACACCTCAAATACAAAAGAACATCGAATTATGAATCTGATTAGCGAAAAGAATATCTATTTAGAAAATAAGGAGACAAGAGGTTTTCTTGCGGATGCTTTTTATAAAGATGGCGGACAAAAACTTCCTTTAGTGATATTTGTTCACGGATATAAAGGTTATAAAGACTGGGGTGCCTGGAATCTGATGGCAGAAAAGTATGCGGAAGCAGGATTTTTCTTTGTGAAGTTTAATTTTTCACATAACGGAACAACGGTAGAAGATCCTTATAACTTTGCGGATCTCGAAGCTTTTGGCAATAATAATTATTCTAAAGAGCTTTCTGATCTTGGGGTGGTGATTGATCACTTTAGTAAAAATCCGCATGTGGATCATGAGAAAATCGTTTTGATAGGTCACAGCAGGGGAGGTGGGATTTCTATTATTAAAACTTCCGAAGATGAAAGAATCAATGGTTTGATTACTTTGGCAAGTGTAGACACGTTAGACCGTTTTCCAAAAGGCGATGCATTCGAAAATTGGAAAAATAATGGTGTATATTATGTATTGAACGGCCGTACTAAACAGGAAATGCCTCATTACTACCAGTTTTATGAAGATTATGAGAAAGATATTCACCGTTTTGATGTAGAAAGAGCTACAGAAATGGCTAAAGCTTATATGCTGATTGTTCATGGAACAAATGACGAAGCTGTAGAAGTAAAACAGGCTGAGCATCTTCATCTTCTTCACCCAAATTCTGAATTATTTCTGATTGAAAATGTCAATCATACTTTCGGAGCAAAAGAGCCATGGACGGATTTTGATTTACCAAAAGATTTGAATAATGTAACGGAAAAATGTATTGATTTTATAAAAGAAAAAATTGAAATAAAACGTTTAAAACTACGTTATTATAAATTAATCACCATAAAGTATAATTATGAAAAAAATTATTGCAGGCACCTTTGCGCTTTCATTGTTTGTTATTTCGTGTAAAAAAGAAGCGAAAACAGAGTCTTCTGTAAGTACGGATACTTTGGCTACAGTAATGCCTAAGGATTCCATAGTTTCACCTGAAACAGATTCTGCTGCAATACCTTCAGCCTCTGCATTCTATATTATCACTAAAAATGTGGGTAAATATCCTCACGATATTAAGTTCTTCGAAGATAAAAGGATCACAGAAAGACTGAAAAAACTGACTGGTTCTCAGTATGATGAGATGGTAAAGAATTTCGATGTAGAAAGTCCTATTTCTTCAGAAAACGGAATTTATAAGCTGACAGGATGTAAACAGCATGATTGTCCAGGATTTGCTACAAGCATTTACTATGACGTTAAAAATGACAAAGTAAGTGTTTCCATTGATAAAAATGGTAAAGTGACAAACTTTGATGAAAGAAAATTACATTTTAAGAATCATTAAAATCTAAGTTGGAAAGGAAGCTAGAAGCTGGGTGATGGGAGTTATTAACAGTATTCCATATCTATTGAAATCAAAATAGAACTATTTTCCAAAAGGTTATTAATTTGGATAAAAGTTATTCAGAAAACTTTATGGACTTCCAGTTTTCAGCTTCTAACTTCCATCATAAAAAAATAGGTCTGAAATTTCAGACCTATTTTTTTATTGTATCGTGAGTAAAACCCACGCTTCTTCAATTTTGCTTTCCAGCAGCAGCTTCTGGGCATCCAAATGAATATTTTCATCAGCATGGAAGTTACCTGCAGGTAATACTTCTGTATTGGCAAGCATTCCAAGGTCATTTCCTGTAAATACTTTGCTGTATTTTATGGAATCCGGGAGCAGATCAAAGCCAATTCCTTTTGTTACCAAAGGTTTCGGTACTTCAAAAAGACTGTTTTCATTGCTTCTGGAATACCAGTTGCTGCCTAAACGGGCTACCATATCCAGTTTTTTCTGATCCAGATTTCCGGACTCATTCAAATATTCTTCTCTGATATGGATTTTCTGAACTTCACAGATTACCAGATTTCCTGCACCACCCTGATCTCCCAGTGATTTTACCTCTAAGACCTTACATTCAAAATTGACGGGGCATTCTTCAATCAGTTTGGGCTGTACAAGATCTGCATCTTTCATCGTAAGACCGGATTTGATAAACTCATTGACTCCGGTTTCATATTCTGTAGAAGCCAAAGATATCTGCTGTACAATTGGAAAATTTACGGTTCCGATTACCACTTCCGGTATTTCAAGAACATTTTCCAGCGTATGTTTTGTGGTATTGTCCCGAACTCTTCTTGACGGTGAAAAGATCAAAATAGGAGGAACCGTACTGAACATATTAAAAAAACTGAATGGAGATAAGTTGTTATTACCGTCTTTATCTACCGTAGATGCCAATGCAATGGGACGTGGAGAAACGGCTGTCTGCATGATCGTCTGCAGTTGTACAGGGGTTATCTCGGAAGGGATTACTGTTTTCATATTTTTGATTTTAACACTTAACTTAAATTAAGTATTCAAATGATATTAAAAAGATGCTTCGACTCCGCTCAGCATGACACTTCTAATACTAACTGTTTAACAGGATATTTTTAGCAATCATCCACCAAACCTTATAGGTTTTCAAAACCTATAAGGTTTAATAGTTGTATTGTGCAGAGTTAAAATTTAAAAAAAATTAAACTGTCGGGATAATTTTACCCGAAACTTCACCGAAACCTACTCTTACACCGTCTTTTTCAGCCCAAGCTTTCATGATGACAGTATCATTATCTTCGATGAATTTTCTTTCTTCTCCGTTGCTTAATGATAAAGGATTTTGTCCTCTCCAAGTAAGTTCCAGCATAGATCCGAAAGATTTTGGATCACTTCCGGAAATGGTTCCACTGGCGTATAGATCACCTACCTCTACGTTGCATCCGTTTACCGTGTGGTGTGCCAGCTGTTGGGTCATGTTCCAGTACATGTGTTTGTAGTTGCTTTCGCAGATCAGGTTTTGATCTCCATTTTCAGGCTGGATATAGACTTCAAGGTTGATATCATAGTTTTTATCGCCTTCAAATTTTAAATATTCTAAAACTTCAGGATCCTGAGTAGGAGAAGCTGTTCTGAATGGCTCCAAAGCTTCAAGGGTAACCACCCATGGAGAAATAGAAGAACCGAAATTTTTCGCAAGGAATGGCCCCAGCGGAACATATTCCCATGCCTGAATATCTCTTGCAGACCAGTCGTTGAAAACTACCATTCCGAAAATGGCATCTTCTGCATCTTTAGTAGAGATACTTTCTCCCATCTCCGTATTTTTATTAAGGATGAAAGCCATTTCCAGTTCAAAATCCAGTTGTTTAGACGGACCAAAAAGGGGTTTGTCTGCATCCGCAGGTTTCGTCTGACCTTTCGGACGGTTGATATCCGTTCCTGAAACTACAATAGAAGAGGCTCTTCCGTGATACCCTACCGGTAAATGTTTCCAGTTTGGCAATAAAGCGTTTGCCGGATCACGGAACATTTTTCCTACGTTGGTAGCGTGTTCGATGCTGCTGTAGAAATCTGTGTAGTTCGGGATATGAACAGGCATCATCATTTTTACTTTATCCAGGTCGTAGAATGCTTCTTCGATCGTTTTCTGATCTTTTGATAAGGTAGAACCTTCCTGTAATAAGGTTTGTATTTTAGTACGAACGGCGTTGGTAACAGGTTTACCGAGTTCAATAAATTCGTTGATGGTATACGCTTCAAAAACATTGTCGTCTAATCCTTCAATATCTTCAAAATAACCAAGATCGTACAACGTAGCAAGATCAATTACCTGATCTCCGATTCTTGTACAGCATCCGATATATTCTTTGTTAAAAACTGCGACTCCGAAAGGAATATTGTGTATAGAAAAATCTGAATTTGAGGAATAGTCTACAAATGATTTCATAAGTTTAGATTTTAGTTAGATTACATATATCATCCCGGGAAATTCTCCGGAACATTTATTTTGCCTTTTTAGAGAAAGATGCTTCATCTATCCATCTGTCTTTGGTATTGACATCAATGAGGTACAGGATATTGTCCTGCTGGGTCAACAATAAAGTTTTGGTAACAGGCATTGGGATTTTTTTATTTTCAAGCATATCTGCTCTTAAAGAAATAATATTTTTTTTCCTGATGATATCGCCGCTGAAAACATTAGAACTGCTTTCTCCTGTTGCTTTGTCATCAAAAACTTCTACATACGTGGCATTATTCCCTTTGATGATAATAAAGTCCCGTTCTGTGTGATCGGCCTCATCCTTAATGAAGATGAACTTTTTATTGTCAATATTTACATTTTCAAGATGCTGATTGATGCCTTTTCTTTGTTCAAGTCTTTCAAGGATTCCGTTTAAAGAACTAAATTGAGCTTTAAGCCCCAATGTTCCCAATAGAAAAACCCCGATTAAAAATTTTCTCATATACTGTGTTTTATAAAAAAGTTTTGCCAGAATATGATATCCTGACAAAACTTGTATTTTTTAATGTAAAATTAAAGATTACCTCTTCTTTCCTGCTCTCTTTCTAACGCTTCGAATAACGCTTTGAAATTACCGGCACCAAAACTCTGTGCACCGTGCCTTTCAATAATTTCGAAGAATAGAGTAGGACGGTCTTCTACAGGCTTCGTAAAGATCTGTAATAAGTATCCTTCTTCATCATGATCAATAAGTATACCTAACTGCTGAAGTTTTTTAATATCTTCATCAATATGGCCTACTCTTTCAGGAACCATGTCATAATAAGCTTCCGGTGGAGCAGAAAGGAACTCTACACCACGTTTCTTCAATTCTGTTACGGTATGGATGATGTCTTTTGTAGCTACAGCAATGTGCTGTACACCTTCACCTTCATAGAAATCAAGATACTCTTCTACCTGGGATTTCTTTTTACCTTCTGCAGGTTCATTGATAGGGAATTTTGCATATCCGTTTCCGTTTGACATTACTTTAGACATCAACGCAGAATATTCTGTGTTGATCTGCTTGTCATCAAAAGAAAGGATGTTTACAAATCCCATTACTTTTTCATACCACTCAACGGTTGGGATCATTCTGTTCCAGTCAACATTTCCTACACAGTGGTCTACGTATAATAGGCCTGCTTCTTCAGGTTTATAATCACTTTCCCACTTTTCATAACCAGGCATAAAAGCTCCGTTATAATTTTTTCTTTCAATAAACATGTGAACGGTTTCTCCGTAAGTATAGATTCCGGACATTCTTACCTCACCCTGCTCATCAGTTAGCGTTACCGGCTCTAAATAAGGTTTTCCTCCTCTTTTAGTTGTTTCTTCGAAAGCTGCATAAGCGTCATCTACCCAAAGTGCCAAAATTTTTACTCCGTCACCATGTTTTTTTACGTGCTCGCTGATAGGAGAGTCAGATTTCAATCCGGTAGTTAGTACCAATCTGATTTTTCCCTGTTGAAGCACATAAGATGCACGGTCTCTTACTCCTGTTTCAGGACCGGCATAAGCTACAGACTGAAACCCGAAAGCGGTTTTGTAATAATGGGCAGCCTGTTTTGCATTTCCTACATAAAACTCAATATAATCTGTACCGTTAATCGGTAAGAAATTTTCTGCTTGAGCTATTTTCTCGGCAAATGTAAGTGTTGACATATTTTCTCTTTTACTTTTATTTTATTGGTATGCAAATTACAAAATTCTTAGATATGGCGAAAATATTCCCGCGGATTCATTGAATATATTTAACATAAAATTAAAAAAGAGTTTACTTAAGTATATTTAAGTTTCTTAAGTCTCAAATGGGCTACTTACATTTGTAATACAAAAGACAAGTGAAAAAAATATTTCGAAACATGAAAGCCGCAGAGATTCTCTACGGCTTTCTTAATTTTTCAGACTGTTTCAATTCTTTTATTCAACATTCCTGCATCAGGATTGTAATTATCCCAAATCTTCCAGGTGTCATTTATTTTTCGGATAAAATAAATCTGAGTACTCAGCTGATTCACAAAATGCTCTTCTCCGGTTTCTCCTACTTTGAACAGAAGATTCCAGAATTCCTGAGATTCTAATATTTTTTTGTCCGGTTCATCTGTAACAATATGAATATCAAAGACCTCATAATTGGATCTGTTGTTTTTGGTCACCAAATGAAAATCCCTGTCACACAGTTCTTTACTGAATTGTGATGCTCTTTCCAGGAAAGGGGAATCATCAAATACCAAATCTTTTAAAAGTTCTGTATTGTGTGTGGGGAATAGTTTATAGAATTCAAAAGCTGAGGCACAGTAATCATACACCATTTTGGTAAGGTATGACTGGTCATCATTTTCATCATCGTCCTGTTTTTTGTATCTGACGGTAAGAATGTAATCATTAAGGTCTTTATATCCTAAGAAGATGCAGATTTTATCTAATGTTTTTAAAAATCTTAAATCACTGTGGGTTTTATCCTGGTAATCGTTTTCAAAAAAACGCTGAAGGGTAACATGGGAAATGGTATTTCCGATTTCAAATTTTTTGCCTCCTTTCAGCTCTTCGGCTTCAGAGAGTTCATCTTTGATGATTTCGGAAAGAATAATATAATGGCTTCTCTTCCATTCACTCACATTCCCCAAAACAGAATTCCTTACCTTCGAATGCTTTACAACCTCGTCTCGTATCGAATTATATATAGTTTTCAATTTCCTTGTTTTTGAATGAGTTTTATCAAATATACTGCCAAAATATTAATATTTTCGTATGTTTTTTTGATGTTGATTTCAAAATTTATTTTAAGTTTTCACATTGAAATGAATTTTAAAATCTTTATGGTTTGATTATCAGTGTTTAAACCTTTCAAAAGCTGCTCTTTCCAACATTTCTCTGTCATCCGGATGGGCAATGCTTATCAGTTCCTGTGCTCTTTGACGGAGATTTTTACCATACAGATAAGCAGTTCCATACTCCGTAACGACATAATGGATATGGCCTCTTGTGGTGACTACACCGGCACCCTGTTTAAGAAAAGGAACAATTCTGGAAATTCCTTTTTTCGTTCTTGCGGTAATGGCTATGATAGGTTTTCCGTCATCACTTAAAGCGGCACCCCGCATAAAATCCATTTGTCCCCCGATGCCGCTGTACTGCATGGTTCCGATAGAATCTGCACATACCTGTCCTGTAAGGTCTATTTCAATGGCAGAATTGATGGCTACCATTTTTTTGTTTCTCATGATGTTGATTGGAAAATTCACTTCACTTACGTCTCTGAAAGCAAATACGGTATTGTCATCTACATAATCGTAAAGTTTTCTGGTTCCGAAGCAGAAGCTCGTAATGGTCTTATTATCGTTGTAGCCTTTGTATTTGTTGTTGATTACATCATCCTGAATCAGATCAATAACACCATCGCTCAGCATTTCTGTATGAATTCCCAGGTCTTTGTGATTGGTAAGGCATTTCAGTACCGCATCAGGAATAGTCCCGATACCCATCTGAAGGGTAGATCTGTCTTCGATAAGCTCAGCCACGTTTTTTCCTACAAGCATTTCTTCAGGACCTACTTTGGAGCCATAATCTACGGTAGGAAGCTCTTCTTCATGCCAGACCAGCTTATGAATTCTGCTGATATGGATCATCCCATCTCCATGGGTTCTGGGCATTCTCGGATTGACGATGGCTACAATAATTTTTGCGGTATCTACCGCTGCTCTTGCAATGTCTACAGAAGTTCCCAAGGTACAGAAACCATGTTTGTCCGGAGGGGAAACTGTAACGATAGCTACATCAAGAGGCAGTATATTTTTTCTGAATAAAATAGGAATTTCGCTTAAGAAAACGGGAACAAAATCTCCGCGGTCAGAATTCACGGCATCACGCACAGGAGTGGAAACAAATAAGGAATTAATGAAAAAACTGTCTTTGTATTCAGGCTTTGCAATTTCTACATTTCCCTGCTGGGTAATGGAAACCATCTCCACATTTTGTAAACGGTTAGCCTGCCTTGCCAGCTCATCAATCAGATAATTGGGAGTACATGCACTACCATGGAAAAATACGCGGTTTCCACTTTTTATCGTATAAATTGCTTCTTCTGCACTGATGTAATTATTCATATTTTGTCTTTTTTAAGGGTGTTCAGAGTATTCTTTACAGTTGATAAAATACTTCTATTCTTTCAAAGATAATCTTTATAATTTTATATTTATATAAATATTGGGGGTATATTATACAGATTTTTGTCATGTAAATAAGACAGTTAGTATTACAAAGAAAAAGAACCGAATGCATTGGCATTCAGTTCTTTTTTATTTATTATTTTGATGAAAAATCTTAATTGGCCGTTTCTACAACTGTTTTCTGCTTCATGCTTCCGGTTTCTGCAAATCGTAAATGCCAGCTGAATGCTTCCTGCAATAGATGAGGAGTATGGCCACCTTTTTCACAGGCTCTGTCGAAATAAGATTGTAGTTCTTCCTTATAATCCGGATGAACACAATTGTCGATGATTTTCTGTGCTCTTTCTCTTGGCGCCAGACCTCTTAAGTCAGCCAGCCCGACATCTGTTACCAGAATATCTACATCATGCTCCGTATGGTCAGTATGGGAAACCATAGGAAGAACGTGGGAAATATTATTGCCTTTTGAAGCAGCCTGAGTTACAAAAATACTTAAGTAAGCATTTCTTGCAAAGTCTCCGGAACCTCCAATTCCATTCATGATTTTTGTTCCTCCGATATGGGTGGAGTTTACGTTTCCATAAATATCAAATTCAATGGCTGTATTGATGGCGATGACTCCTAATCTTCTGATCAATCCAGGTGTATTGGAAATATTCTGTGGTCTTAAAACAAATTTATCTTTATATTTTGAAAGGTTTCCTAAAACCCTTTCATAGCATTCCTGAGAAACGGTAATGGAAGATGCTGATGCAAAGCTTAGCTTACCGGAATCTATGAGGTCAAATGTACTGTCCTGTAGTACTTCCGAAAACATAGTCAGGTCATAAAAATTACTGTCTTTGAATCCTGTAAGAACAGCATTGGCAACTTTACCGATTCCTGCCTGTAAAGGGAGCAACCGGTCTGTAAGACGTCCTAAAAGAACTTCATTCTCAAAGAAAGCAAGAAGGTGCTTGGCAATGGCCGTTGTTTTTTCGTCCGGTTCTGCAATATCAGCCGGGCTGTCTTTACGGTTGGTAAAAACAATGGCTTCAATTTTTTCAGGATCTACAGGAATGCTTTTTCTCCCGATTTTGTTCCACGGAGCTACAATTGGGATCACATTTCTGTAAGGATAATCTTCTGCCTGGTAGATATCATGGATTCCGTAGACTTCTTCAGGAACTTCGGTGTTGATTTCAATGATCACTTTTTTAGCCAAAGCTGCAAAAGTCACTGAATTCCCTACAGACGTAGTTGGAACAATGCTTCCGTCTCTTTCAATATAGGCGGCTTCAATGATGGCTACATCTATGCTTTGAAGATTTTTGGTGTGAAGAAGTTCGGCACTTTCACTTAAATGCTGGTCGATGAAGAGAATTTCACCATTGTTGATTTTGTTTCTTAAGATAGGATCTACCTGAAACGGCATTCTTTTCTTCAAAACATTGGCCTCTGCCAGCTTTCCGTCTGTACCGTGGCCTAATGAAGCTCCGGTCATTAGAGTGACTTTCAGTTCTTCTGTTTTTCCTCTTTCTGCGAGTGCTGGCAAAATCGCTTTGCTGTCACCTGCTTTTGTAAAGCCGCTGGACCCGATGGTCATACCGTCTTTAATGATTTTTACTGCATTTTCAGCTGTAGTAACTTTTTCGTGTAGACTTTCTAATCTGATTCTTTCTAACATGTAATATTGATTTTGTTTTAAACCACCATTACTTAGGATGCGTCATGAAAAATAATGATGGTTAATATGGTAACCATACCTCACAAATTTACGAAAAAAGACGCTTTAAATAAAGGATTTAAAGCGTCTTTTCTCTATATTCAGCAATACTTTTTTGATAATTTTACTGTTTTATTCCAACCATGAAGTTTTATAAGAAGGATCTTCTACTTTTAAAGCTTCTTCTGTAATTTTTAGAGGACGGAAAGGGTCTACCATTACGGCATATTCTTCCGTGAATTTTTTACCGATACTTCTTTCCATAGCGCCTGGGTGAGGTCCGTGCACAATTCCTCCAGGGTGAAGGGTAAAGTCCATCAAATCAATGTGGTTACGGCTCATAAAATCACCTTCTGTGTAAAACAATACCTCATCAGAATCAATGTTGGAGTGATTGTATGGTGCAGGAATTGCCTGTGGATGATAATCATACATTCTTGCACAGAATGAGCATACCACGAAATTATGTCCTTCAAAATTCTGGTGAACCGGTGGCGGTTGGTGAATTCTTCCGGTAATGGGTTCGAAGTTTTTAATATTGAATTTATAAGGATAAAAATAGCCATCCCAGCCAACTACATCAAACGGGTGTGTTGCGTAGATAAAATCTGTAATCTGGTTTTCTTTTTTTACTTTGATCAGGAATTCTCCTTTTTCATCTATGGGTTCTTTGTAAGTAGGAGCAATCATATCTCTCTCACAGAACGGAGAATGTTCCAATAGCTGCCCGAATTCATTTCTGTATCTTTTCGGAGTATAAATAGGAGAGTGGCTTTCTAATACAAAAAAGACTGTATCATCAGACTTCAGCTCCACCTGATAAATGGTTCCTCTCGGAATAATAAGATAATCTCCGGTTACAAATTCAAGATCTCCTACAAATGTTTTCAAAATTCCGGTTCCGTTATGAACATACAAAAGCTCATCACATTCTGCATTCTTGTAGAAATAATCCATCGATTTTCTTGGCTTTGCCAATCCCATTTTCAGGTCGTTATTCATCAAAAGGATTTTTCGGCTGTCCATAAAATCGTCTTCAGGAGTTACATTCATTCCCTTAAACATTCTTGGAGCCACATTTTTTTCCACAGCGATTTTAGGAGTGACATCTTTCGGCTCGCCGATAGATTTAATCTGAGTAGGGCGGTGGATATGATATAACAGAGAAGAAATACCATGGAAGCCTTCTGTACCGAAAAGCTGCTCATAGTAAAATTTATCTTCCGGAGACTTAAAGATCGTATGCCTTTTTGGTGGGATATTTCCCGATTGATGATATCTCATTTTACTTTGATATGTAGTTTCTCAAATTTAATCATTTTTCATGAATTGACTCAATCTATATTTTTTGCATTAAGTTTTGTATTTGAAAAATAATTGTTAGATTTGTCTAACAATTTTAATTTCATGAAGCGAATATTATTTTCTATTACTTTTTTATCAACCTATTGTTTTGCGCAGGAGACGGACAGTTTGAGCTTACAGCAGACTAAGAGTCAGGATTCTGCAAAAGTTATGAAGAGGGAATTCAAGACAAGTAACATCGAGGATGTAGTGGTTACCGGTACCATAAAACCGATGAGCAGATCCAAAAGTCCTGTAGCAGTAGAAATTTACAGTCAGAAATTTTTTCAGAAAAATCCTACTCCCAGCATTTTTGAAGCCATTGCAATGGTGAACGGGGTAAAACCTCAGCTGAACTGTTCCGTATGTAATACAGGGGATATTCACATCAATGGACTGGAAGGACCTTATACCATGATTCTGATTGACGGAATGCCGATTGTAAGTTCACTTTCTACTGTATATGGACTAAGTGGAATTCCGAATAGTCTGGTTGACAGAATAGAGGTTGTGAAAGGTCCTGCATCGTCTATTTATGGTTCGGAAGCGATGGGAGGAGTGATTAATATTATCACCAAAAACGCACTGACCGCTCCTAAATTAAGTATTGATCTGATGACATCGAGTTGGTTTGAAAATAATCTTGATCTTTCTACGAAATTCAATGTAGGAAAAAATGCCGCCTCATTATTAAGTTTAAATTATTTCAGTTTTCAGGAAAGAATAGATCAGAACAAAGATAATTTCACAGATGCCACTTTACAAAGCAGAATTTCCGTATTCAACAAGTGGAATTTTAAGAGAAAAGAAAACAGGCAGGCAAGTTTTGCGATGAGATACTTGTATGAAGACCGTTTTGGGGGAGAAATGCAGTGGAATAAATCTTACCGCGGAAGTGACGAAGTATACGGAGAAAGTATTTATACCAACAGAGCAGAGATTTTCGGATTGTATGAATGGCCGATGAAAGAACATATTGTGACTCAGTTTTCCTACAATTATCATGATCAGAACTCTTTTTATGGATCCAATCCTTTCAATGCTACACAAAAGGTAGCTTTTGTACAGACGTATTGGGACAGAAGCTTCGGGAAACATGATATTATTGCCGGACTTACTTTCAAAAGAACTTTTTATGATGACAATACGCCGGGAACTTTAGCAGCAGACGGCATTACTAATGCCCCGATGAAGTCACCTATCTGGGGTGCTTTTATCCAGGATCAATGGGAAATCAATGATAAAAATACGTTATTGCTTGGCTACCGATATGATTATGATAAAGTACATCATTCCGTACACTCACCGAGGTTTGCATGGAAATTTAATCCTAATCCATATCACACTTTACGTTTCAACTTTGGAACAGGATTCAGAGTGGTTAATTTATTTACGGAAGATCATGCGGCATTGACAGGCTCAAGGGAAGTGGTCGTAAAATCTGATTTGAAACCGGAAAGATCTATTAATGGAAATTTAAATTATATCTGGAAAATCCCTGTAGGCAGCAGAATGGTGAATCTAGACGCTTCTGCATTTTATACTTATTTCAGTAATAAAATCGTAGGAGATTTTGATTCCGATCCCAATAAAATTATTTATGATAATCTTCACGGATACGGAATTTCAAGAGGAGCTTCCCTGAATGTGGATTTTAGTTTTCAGTTTCCTTTGAGTGTTAATCTGGGAGTAACTTATCTGGACGTATACCAGAAATTTGATAATGAAAATCAAAAAACACAGCAGCTGCATGCTCCGAAATGGAGTGGTACCTATAACCTGACATATAAGTTCGAGAATAACCTGACCATCGACTTTACAGGACAGTTTTACGGACCGATGAGGCTTCCTGTTCTTGTGAACGATTACCGCCCTGAGTATTCACCATTTTATTCTTTGGCTAATATTCAGGTGTCCAAGAGCTTTAAATCCGGATTTGAAGTGTATTGCGGGATGAAAAATTTATTCAATTTCAGGCCTAAAGACCCTTTGATGAGACCATTTGACCCATTTGATAAACATGTTGATGATCCCATCAACAATCCTAATCATTATACTTTTGATACGGCATACGGCTATGCACCGATGCAGGGAATCAGAGGATTTCTGGGAGTAAAATATACCTTAAAATGAAAAAAATAGCTTTATTTTTAATGTTAGTGCCCTGTTTTTATCTGTCTCAGATGAAGACAGGCACTTTTTCTGATCTTGAGGTTCAGCAGAAAGAAAATCCCAAGCCGGTTGTTATTCATCTTTACACGGACTGGTGCTCGGTTTGTAAGATTGAATCTTTCCGTATGAGTAAAGATAAAGAGCTGGTTGATATGATCAATGATCATTTTTATTTTGTCAATTTCGAGGCAGAAAAGACGAAGGAAAAAATTCATTTCCAAAATCAGGAGTTTGAATATCTGCAGAATGGAAATTCCGGAATTCATGAATTGGCGCTGGCTTTGTCTAAGAATAAAAATCAGCCTGTTTATCCTTTGTGGGTATTTCTGGATAAGCATCAGAATCTGGTGTATTATCAGGAAGGGCAGATGACGCCTGAAAAAATGAAGCAGAAGCTGTTGGAGATTTCTGCTTTATAATATGTGATATTTAAATTTAGACGACTATATACAATTTCACATTAATCCTGCTATCTTGTTATCATGACGCTGTCATTCTGAATGTAACGCAGTGAAATGGAGAATCTAAGCTTTACATGAGATTCTTCCTTCATCAGAATGACAATGGTGTAAAATCTTATATAGTCGTCTAAATTTAAATATTTGCATCGATCAAAACAGCCAGCTGAATACAAGGTTCATCAGAACGGTTGCTCCATGCATGATTCGTTCCTCTTTGAATGACGATGTCACCCGGTTTCAGAAGAGTTTCGCCTTCTTCCATGGTGAGATAGAGCTCACCGGAAAGAATAATGATATAATCCAGTGTTGGTGTCTGATGCATCATCGGATGAGGCTCATTCTTTTTCCATTCTACACCTAAATCTTTATCCGGAGGGACAACAACATATCGAAAATAAGTGCCATTTTTAGGTGTTTGCGGAAATCCGGTATTGGGAATTCTTGTTTCAAAGTCCAGGCTGGCCGGCATTGTCTGGGTATTCCATACATCTGAAATGATAAGTCCCGGAAAATGTTCCACAGCATTTTCTACCTGTTGGTCTTCTATAATAGCAGATTTTCCGTCTTTCGTTCCTGTTACGATTCTTCTTGGTATTTTGTTCATAGATTAATGTTTCATGATCAGTTTATGACCTTGGGTCTGATTGTTTTTTAGAATGGAATGTGCCTGCAAAACGGTATCCAAAGAAAGGTTTCCAACAATTTTATATTGTGGAGGGAGAATCGTGCCGTTTTCAATAAGTTTCTTTATTTGAAATAAACTGTTTTTATAATACTCATATTTTTTTATCATTCCATAGGTATAATTGGAGATATTCATGATCAGGCTCCCTTTATTAAATAGAATTTCATGTGCATCTTTAGTAACCAAAGCGGTTACATCCACATAAGTTCCATTAATTTTTAAAACTTCGGCCGTCACTTCTGACATGGAGTTCCCAACCAGATCAATTCCATATTCGAAAGGCTGGCCGTTATTAGCTTTTAAAATATTTTCAATCAGATTTTCTTCTTTATAACTGATGATCTGATGGTTTTTTAAACCTAATCTGAGAAGAATTTGTCTGTTTTCTTCACTGCCAACAGTTGTTGTGATCTGCCGGATATTATGAGCTAATAAAAGTTTAATCAGAAATGATCCCACACCTCCGGTTGCACCCGTTACTAAAACGGTGTTTTCTGGGTTTAATTTTAAACGGTTAAAGATCTGCAAAGAAGTAAGCCCTGCAGAAGGAATAGCTGCTGCCTGCTCAAACGAAATATTTTTAGGTTTAAAAGAAACAATGGCTTCAGGAACGGCAATATATTCAGTGTAAGTGCCGTTGCTTCCCATGGAGCCGCTTCCACAATAGACTTCATCTCCAATATTGAAGTCTGTAACCTCGGAACCTTTATCTACTACAATTCCAGATAATTCTCTTCCTAATATTGGGGAACTGATCAGTTTTCGTTCCAATTCATTTTCCAGCATCTGATAATCGATGGGATTGAAACCACTTGCTCTGATTTGGATTAAAACTTCATTGCTTTTGGGTTTGGGCTGTTCTGCAAATCCGTCTTCCAGCTTTCCGTTTTTATTTAAAATAACTGCTTTCATTATTGTTAATTTGATACACAAATGTAAAGAGGGAATAGTTTATATTTGCTACTAGTTAACCAATGGTAACTAGTTACCTTCATGAAACTATTATGGCAAAAATCATTGAAAACGGCATCGAAAGAGAAGCCAGCTGCACAGAAGAATTGTTTGCGATGCGGGACAGCCTGGATGTTTTAGGAGGAAAATGGAAACTGATGATTTTACGATATCTGACGAACAGACCGGATCAGATGATTCATTTTAAAAAGCTGGAACGCAGTATTGAAGGAATCTCTGCGAAAATGCTGAGCAAAGAATTAAAAGAACTGGAAACCAATCTTCTGATCACAAGAACTATTCAGGATACAAAACCAATTACAGTAACATATGCAGTGACGGAATATGGAAAATCTGTATTTCCTGTAACGGAAACTTTGGTGAATTGGGGGATTATTCATCGGGAGAAAATCAAAGAATCAATGAGTTCTTCTGATTAATAAACAAAAAATCCTCAGACCCGTTGAGAGTTGAGGATTTTAAATAATACCAAATTGTTGATTAATTTTGATCTAACCACGATTGTATCAGCTCAGCGTGATCTTCCACCCATTCTTTGGCAGTAGCTTCTTTATTTTTACTCTGTTCCATTTTCATTAAAAGATCAGACATATTTTCATCATCAAAATGAAGTTTTGAAAAGAATTTGGCCAGCTCCGGATGATCTTTTGCAAAGCTCTTTCTGGAATAGGTTTTAATCTGTTCTGCTTCACCATATATCTTTTTGGGATCATCAAGAAACTTAAGCTTCATTTTACCAAACATCCAGTGGGGCTGCCATCCGGTTACTACAATCCATTCTTTACGTTGTATGGCATTCTGTAATTCGGTGATCATGGCAATGGTAGAGGAGTTGATCTGCTGGTAATCCAGTTTATAATCAACAATCGCTTTATCTGTTCCGGTGGTTAATCCGGCTCCTTTTTCAATTCCAATAATTCTATGATTGAATTGATCTTTATGCTTATTGAGCTCTTCAATGGAATTAATGGTAACGTATTCCGGAACAACTAATCCTATACGGCCGTTATCGTAATTAGTTCCAAGATGAGTCAGTCCCGGAAACTTAGCCAGTTTTTTAGCATGGGTGTAAGGAAGCCACACTCCCATGAAAAGGTCTGTATCTTCATTATTCATCGAAGCCAGAATCATATCGGTAGACGCTTTTTGAATAATAACATAATAACCTTGTTTGTCCAGAATGGCTTTTGCCACGTGTGTCATCGCAACATCTTCCGCCCATCCATCCACCATTCCTATGGTAATGTATTTAGAGTTTTTTATATTTTCACACGAACTTAATGCTGTAAATAGTAACATTAAAACGGGTAAAAACAGATATTTTATGTGTTTCATCTTATTGCTTTTTCTTTACAAATCCCTGGGTAATACGGTCGAGTATAATGGCCAAAATCACTACGGATAGACCACTTTCAAATCCTAATCCGATATCCAGGTTATTAATTCCCTCCAATACTTTTTCTCCTAAACCGCCTGCAGCAATCATTCCTGCAATAACGACCATGGATAATGATAACAATATGGTTTGATTGATTCCGGTTAAGATTGTTTTCATGGCTAAAGGAAGCTCTACTTTAAAAAGGATCTGGCGGTTGGTGGCTCCAAACGCTCTGGCCGCTTCTACAATATCTTTCGGAACGGCTTCAATTCCCAAAGTGGTTAATCGAACCGCAGGCGGCATCGCAAAAATAATCGTTGCAAAAGCTCCGGGTACTTTACCGATACTGAAAAACAGTACAGCTGGAATCAGATAGACAAATGCGGGCATGGTTTGCATCAAATCCAGCAAAGGACGAATGATTTTGTCGGCTATTTTGCTTTTTGCAGCCAGAATTCCCAAAGGAATAGAAAGAATAAGAGCGGTAATGGTGGACACAAAAATAAGTGCCAGCGTTTCCATGGTTTCTTTCCACAGTCCCATTAAAAATATTAAACTTAATCCGGCAGCCGTTACTACAGCAATGCCTTTTCCTGCTTTCCATAATGCCAGCAGCGTAAAAAAGAGAATAATTACATAAAAAGGTGTGTTTATTAAAACCCATTCAATTCCCATAATGGAGGCGTTTCCCAGATGTTTTATGACATCAAATACAGGCTTTCCGTTTTCTGTGAGCCAATTGATTGCAGTTTCTACATATTGGCCTATATCTATAGTTTTATTCATCTTATTGATTGTTTGCGATTTCTTTTAATTCTATAATCTCTTCTTCGTTAAACTTGGTAGCTTCTATGATGAGCGATAATTGGGTGATAAGTCCTAAGAATTTGTTGTTTTCATCTACCACAGCGATGGACGATTTGTTTTCAGAGATCAGTGGTAACATTTCTTCTACAGTTACTTCAGGATAAACCGAAGGCACATTGCTGTTGATAATGGATTCCACTGTAGGTTCTTTCTTTTTGGCGATGCGGACAACATCGTTAAGGGTTACAAAACCAAGAAATTTATTTTGAAAGTCTACAACAGGTAAGTTTTCCAGACCTGTAGCTCTCATTTTTCTTAAAGCTCCCTCAGGACCGTCTTTTCTGAAACGTACTACTGTAGCTTTATCAAACATTAAAGATCTTGCGGTAATAATCGTTTTACGGTCTACTTTCTCAACAAACGCTTTCACATAGTCGCTGGCAGGATTGGTTAAAATATCTTCCGCTGTTCCTATTTGTTCTATCACCCCATCTTTCATAATGACAATACGGTCTCCGATTTTAATGGCTTCATCCAAATCGTGGGTAATAAAGACTATGGTTTTTTGCAATGTATTCTGCAGTTCAAGCATTTGGTCCTGCATTTCAGATTTTATCAAAGGATCCAGCGCGGAGAAAGCTTCGTCCATCAGCAAAACCTCAGGATCGTTAGCCAACGCTCTTGCTAATCCTACTCTTTGCTGCATTCCTCCGGAAAGCTGGGAAGGATATTGATTTTCAAATCCGGTTAATCCTACAATATCCAATGCTTTCTGTGCTTTTTGATCACGGGAAGCTTTGTCTTCTCCTCTGATTTCCAGTCCGAAACCTGCATTGTCGAGAATCGTATGATGCGGCAGTAATCCAAATTTCTGAAATACCATACTCATTTCCGTTCTCCTTACTTCCAGCAGTTCTTTGTTGTTTTTCCCGGTAATATCATCGTCATTGATGAATACCTTTCCGGAAGTGGGCTCATTCAGCCTGTTAAGGCAACGCAGTAAAGTAGATTTTCCGCTTCCTGACAGTCCCATGATGACAAAGAATTCTCCTTCATAGATTTCAAAACTGGCTTTGTTGATTCCTATGGTACAACCTGTTTTTTCAAGAATTTCCTTTTTGGAAAAACCTTTGTCCAGAAGTTCCTGAGCTTTTTCTTTGTTTTTACCAAAGATGATCGTCAGATCTTCCACTTTAAGTTTTACTTTTCTAGTGTTTTCATTTTTTTCCATATTCAGAATTTTTCAATTAATAATTTGATATAAGAAATTGTACACCAATTCATTATATTCATTTAGTTTTAGTTGTTCTGCTGATGACGATAGGATAAAATAATTTGCAAGGCCTTTAGTGATAAAAGCTTTAAACAAAAAAATAACAGCATAAAGACCTGATGGCCCTATGTTTATTTTAAATATTTCAA
The DNA here is from genome assembly GCF_003663845.1 of Chryseobacterium sp. 7. Taxonomy (NCBI): domain Bacteria; kingdom Pseudomonadati; phylum Bacteroidota; class Flavobacteriia; order Flavobacteriales; family Weeksellaceae; genus Chryseobacterium; species Chryseobacterium sp. 7. Next base: position 64,057 of record NZ_RCCA01000003.1, on the reverse strand, counting down.
TAGATTATACTCTAGAAAAAGAGTGTATCATGTAAAAAGAAGTTAATCTTTTACATAGATTCTACAATTAAATTACTGATGAGGTAATTACAGATATGTGTACTGAACAACTTGAATGCCTACATTTGATCAAAATGCTTGCCAGCATCAAAAAACTATATTTCTATTTCTGATGACGGTGCAAATTTACGAATTTTATATTAAATGAATTTTTGTACGTGTAAGATGTTGATTTTCAGTATTTTTTTTGAAGAGATGTGTCCACGATTTTTTTCTCTTATCATTGGCGTTAAGAGAAGATTGACATTGAATGTGGTCTTAAAGAAATCTTATGATCAGTGAAATTATTTCAATAAAACAGCAATAATAGTTAGGATAGCTGGTAAAGCCTGAACGAAAAATATTTTTTTAGTAGCAGAAATTGCTCCATAGATTCCTGCAACGGCTACACATCCTAAAAAGAACAGTGCCACATTGGTTTGCCATTGTGGATCTTTAATCAAAAAAGACCAGATCAGTCCCGCAGCCAGAAAACCATTGTAAAGTCCCTGATTGGCAGCAAGTCCTTTTGTCGGTTTAAACATTTCGGCAGGCAGAGCGGCTTTAAAAACTTCCTTTCCTTTGGTTTCCCATGCGAACATTTCCATCCAAAGAATATAAAGATGTTCCAGTGCAACAACAGCGATCAGAACTTTAGCAACAATTTCCATGATTCAATATTTTATCATTGTAAAACTAAAAAAATAAAGTTAAGTTTGAGTATTAATTCTTACAATGGACTCATTCAAATCACATTTAAACAAATTTATTACTGTAACTAACGAGGAATATGCTTCTATTGTGTCCTTTTTTCAAGTTCTTGATGTGAAAAAAAAACAGAAGTTGGTATTGGAAGGAGAGGTCTGCCGGACGATGTATTTTGTAGTGAAAGGATGTCTGAGAAAGTTTTTTATCAATGAGAAAGGAGTGGAACAAACTACGGAATTTGCCATTGAGAATTGGTGGATAACAGATACATTTGCTTATGAAAGACAGATCCCAACGGATTTTTCTATACAGGCGGTAGAGCATTCTTCTATTTTGGTGATTGATCTGGAGCGCCAGGAAGAATTATTAAAAAAACATCCTGTGATGGAAAGGTACTTCCGGATGATCTATCAAAGAGCTTATGCAGCTTCGGAAAGGAGAATCCGTTATTTGTATGAAATGTCCAGAGAAGAGCTTTATATGCATTTCAGTACCTTATATCCTTGGTTTATTCAGAGAATTCCTCAATATTTGATTGCTTCCTTTTTGAATCTTACTCCGGAATATCTGAGTGAAATCAGAGCAAAATTACGATCTTAAACCAGTTTAAGATTTTTACGGATCAGAAACCGGAAATTTGTCATGTGATTAAAAGCTAATGCAATGACAGATAATAAAAATCAATTCCCGCAACTTTTTTTAAGACTGGCTCTCGCCGTTACGATGCTTTCTGCAGTGGCAGACCGATTCGGGTGGTGGAGCAAAGAAAATTCATCATGGGGAAACATGGAGAGTTTTAAAGAATATACAAGACAGCTTACCTTTTTTCTTCCGGAAGCTTTGAGCACGGTTTCAGCATATGCGGCTACCTGCTTAGAAATTCTTTTTCCTTTGATGCTGATTTTTGGATTTAAAACAAAAATTGCAGCCTATGGAAGCAGTATCCTGCTGTTGATTTTTGCCATATCCATGACCATTGCATCAGGTCCAAAAGCCCCACTGAACTATTCTGTATGGGTGGGAAGTGCAGCCGCACTTTTACTGGCGGTACAGCAGCATTATTCTTTAAGTATAGATCAATTAACCAAAAAATAATACATATTATGAGCGCAAGATTAAATATTGCAACAGTAGATTCCGCAGCCTATAAAGCCATGCTTGGATTGGAAGGATATTTACAAACTATTTCTTTAACACACATTCAGAAAGAACTGATTAAGATCAGAGCTTCACAGATCAATAAATGTGCTTTCTGCCTTGATATGCATACCAAAGATGCTGTCAAATACGGAGAAAATCCTCAAAGAATTTTTATTCTGAACGGATGGACAGAAGCAAAAGAATTTTTCACTGAAGAAGAGCAGGTGCTATTGGCAATGACAGAAGAAATTACACTGATCAGCGATAAAGGATTAACTGAAGAAACGTATCAAAAAGCAAAGTCTTTCTTTGATGATAATCAGATTGCTCAGATCATCATGGCTATTGTAACGATCAATGCCTGGAACAGAATTGCAGTAAGTACTCATCTTCCGGTTGCAAAATAGTGCAGCCAGGAAGTGTGGAGATGGTGGATGGTAGTTAATGAAGACTGCATCATCTACGGATGTTTACTTTATTTTAAAAAAAATGGCCTTTCAAATTTTTTGGAAGGCCGTTTTGATGCAAGATGCAAAGTGACAGTGTAACACGGTTTGGGTATTAATTCTAAAAATAAATTTTTGGTTCATTTTATTTTTTAAACCGGAATTACATTGTATCTCCGTTTCTCAGATCATATTTTCAATATTTACATTAATAAATCGCCACAGGATTCACATTCACCTGAGTAGAACCTACATATAAAGGCTGTCCCAGTACAAATAAAAATTCCCATACTTTTTGTTTAACCAAAGGACGGCTATCGATCAGTTCCAGGTTGTAGATTCCTTTTTTGGCCAGCATAAACTGGTTGATAGGAAATTCTTCTTTACTTTTTGGGTTTGGATACACTTCCGAAGCCCAGGTGTCACCGCCAAAAGCAACGATTCCCTGATCGGCAAGCCATTTTGCAGCATCCATTCCGATTCCGGGTTCTGTTTCCAGGAATTGCTGATTATTTTTACCGATCAATTCAAGCCATCCGGTATTAAAAAGAACAATATCACCTTTTCGTAGAGTAAGTCCCTGTTTCTTTAAAACAGATTTGATGTCTTCCACCGTAAATTCAGTTCCTCCGGGTACGATTGATTTTCCATAATGAGCAGTCATATCAAGAACGACACCACGGGTAACAAAAGGAGGTACTTTTTCAACTCCCAATTTTTTTACTCCTTCTACCGTTACAAAATCTGTTGCTTTATTTCCGTTGTAGTAGATGTTGTCAATACCGATGTGTCCGATACCGTTCAGCTGTGTTCCCACTCCGGTCCATCCGTTGACCAGTTCGTCATTGAAGGTGAATTTATTGGGTCCTATACTTTTTCCACCCTGCTCTCCGGGCTGAATATTGTATAAGTTGAAACTTCTGTGTCTGAAAGCAGGTAGATTTTTATCAATAGGAACAGCAAGTGGTAACGTTTTGCCTTGTTTTACCAGTCCTAAAGCCTGTTTTACAACTTCGGGGGTTAACAGATTGGCGGCTCCAATCTCATCTTGCGCACCGTAAGCAGAAGGATACCATGATTTGTCTTCCGGATTGACGAGTGTCTGAGCACTTAAACTAATATTGTTAATAGCCAATAGAGTGGCTAACCCGAACATTTTGATCAGATTATTTTTCATTTTTTATAAGGTTTAGGGTTAAGGAAGGGAAGCTGGAAGCTGGGGGAGGGAAGTTCTATTAGTATATTGATAATTAGCAGTCTTCTATTGTACTATTCTGTAGGTAACAAAGAGATTCTTCCTTCGTTGGAATAACAATTGAAGTTAAATTGTAAACCAATCTATTTATTATCCGAAATCAATAACCTCCAGCCTCCTTCTTCCAGCTTCCGGTCCTATTAAATTTCGCTCAACGCTGAATTGATAATGTTCAATTCTTCCTGTGAAAGGTTAATAGACATTGCTTTTGCGTTTTCAATGGCCTGCTGTGCATTTCTTGCTCCCGCCAATACAACTGTAATGGCTGGTTGCAGCGTAGTCCATCTTAATACCAGCTGAGAAAGGCTTGCTCCTTTTTCCTGAGCGATAGGTTCTATTTTCTCTAAGAAAGTTTTTACTTTATTCAGATCAAACTGAGAAAAATATCCATTTCTGTGGTCGTTGTCCTTTAATTGAGTTTCTTTGAAGTATTTACCCGTTAAAAGACCTCTTTCCATAGGGCTGTATACAATAATTCCTGTATTATTTTCCAAAGAATAAGGTACAAGATCGTTTTCAATAGTGCGGTTCAGCATGCTGTAAGAAACCTGGTTGCTGGCAAGTTGTAAGGTTTTGTTGGCTTCTTCCATTTGAGCTACACTGTAGTTGCTTACTCCCGCTGCACGGATTTTTCCCTGCTGGATCAATAACTCCATAGCTTCCATAGTTTCGGAGATAGGTGTTGTGCTGTCCGGCCAGTGAAGCTGTAAAAGATCGATATAGTCTGTTCCTAATCTTTTTAAACTTTCTTCAACTTCTTTGATGATGTTTTCTTTAGAAGCCAGTTTGTAAACCGGAATGGTTTTTCCTTCGTCTTCTGCATCAAAGAAAAATTCTCCTTTGCCATTATTGCTTCCGTCCCAAACCAATCCGAATTTTGTTAAAAGCTGAATTCTTGAACGGTCTTTTCCTTTGATGGCTTCACCAATCATTTCTTCACTCAGTCCGAAACCATAGAAAGGCGCCGTGTCGATAGAAGTTACGCCATGATCCAATGAGGCGTGAATAGAATTGATAGAATCCTGTTTTTCATTACCTCCCCACATGTTTCCGCCGATGGCAAAAGCTCCGTGCGTGATTGTTGATAATTCTAAATCAGTGTTTCCTAATTTTCTATATTCCATTTTGTTTGCTTTAATATTATTGTTGTAAACCACCTCGTTAAAACTTTTGTTTGCTAAAAGTTATCACAAAAATGTCATTCTGAATGAAATGTAATGAAGAATCTCAGATGATTGTTAATGAGATTCTTCCTTCGTCAGAATGACAAAGTTCAAATAATTTGATTTTTGAGACAATCTCAATTTTCAGCAAATCGATTAACTTGTTGGGGTTAAAAATTGTCTGTTACTTATTTAATTCTTTTAAAATAGCTTCCCCAACGCTTTTTGCTGACTGTGGATTCTGTCCTGTGATCACTCGCTGATCTGCCACCACATGATTCTGCCAAAGCCCGGATTTTTCAAATTTTGCTCCTCTTTCTTTCAGTTTATCTTCCAGTAAGAAAGGAACAACGTTGGTTAATTTTACTTCAGATTCTTCTTCATTGGTAAAAGCATTGATCTTTTTACCGTCTACAAGATATTTACCGTTATTAAGCTTGATATTCACCAAACCTGCAGGTCCGTGGCATACTGCGGCTACAATTCCTCCGTTTTCATAAATTTTAGAAGCAATATCTGCCAGTTCCTTGTTGTCTGCAAAATCCCACATCGCTCCGTGTCCTCCTGCATAAAATATCGTTGAATATTCTTTTGGATTAACCTGGGATGGAGTCTTAGAATGATCGATTTTATTTTTGTATTCCTGGTTTTCCCAGAATTCCTTGTTGACAGGATCTTTCAAATCAAAACCGTCTACCGGAGGAGTTCCGCCTTTCGGGCTTACGAAGTCAATTTCGTATCCTGCTTTGTGAAGAACTTCCCACGGATGAGAAACTTCACCCAGATAATATCCTGTATCCTCGCCGGTACTGCCTTTTTTATCATGGCTGGTTACTACAAATAAAATTTTCTTTTTCATATTTTTTGATTTTTTAGTTTGTGCCTGTACGAAGCCTATCGTGAAGATAGCCAGTATTAAAAATGCTAATTTTTTCATATTAAATGATATTAGTGGTATAAATCTGTGGTTTTTCCTGAAGCTTTTCATCTGCCAAAGCTCCGAAAGCCTGAATATAAGGTTGCTGATTGTGTTGAGCCAGCCCTTCTTCGTTTTTCCAGATTTCGTAGAACACAAATTCATTTTTGTCTTCAATGCCCTGATGTAGACTGTAAAGCTCACAGGCTTCTTCTTTTCTTGTTTCTTTTACCATATTCTGAAGAACTTCCAATACTTCTGCCTGATGTTCTTCTTTAGATTTTATAATCGCTGTAAGATGAATTTTCATAATTAAATAAAATTTTCGATTGAGTTATAAATAGGTTTCCAGTCCAGCTCCGCTCTGGCTTTATCCGAGCTGCACTTGCTGTTAGATGCAAAACCGAAATAGCCTCCTGCAGGGCCAAATTTATTAACAGCTTCCTGTATACTTAATGATTTTGCGGGTTTTAAGCTGTATTTTTTACTGATATTTTCTGCTATATTTTTTAGAGAAGATGAACCATTTTCTGCATAATAAATAGAGCCTGCTTTTGCTTTTTCCAATGCGAGTACATACAAATCTGCCAGGTCTTCAATATGTAAGTTAGACCAGATATTTTCACCTTCACCAAAATAGACTCCATGTCCTTTTTCCTTAGAGAAATTAATGAGAGCCGGGATCTGAATACTGTCTTTTTTTACTCCCAAACCTTCACCGTAAACCATTGTAGGAACAATAACAATACTTCTTATGCCTTTGTTTGCAGATTGCAAAACATAATTGTTAATCAGTATTCTTGAGGCCATTTCCAGTCTTGGCTGCAAAGGAAAATCCTCTCTGAAGATAAAATCACTTTTTTTACCATTCTCTCTTCCTCCAAAAATAGCAGAACCTGAAGTGAAGATAAGTGTTTTATGACTTCCTTCCAGAGCTTTGATAAAGTTATCCGCAGCGTAGGCATCATCTGCTGAATCAGCATTGTGAATAACTGCATCTACACCGGAAACTGCTGTTCTGATCAGATCTTCATCATGAATATTCCCCACAATGGTTTTGATTCCTAATGATTCCAGCTGCTGAACATGAATTTCATTACGAACCAGGCCTGTCACTTCATAATTCCTGTCAAGGAGTTTTTTTGCGATAGTTCCGCCAATATAGCCGGTAATACCTGTGATCAGTATTTTTTTCATGATACCAGTTCCGGTTTCAATTCTTTTTCAAATACATTTCTTACATGCTCTCTGTACAATTTCATATCACGCTCTACGTCAGCATTTTTCTCTACATCATGAAAGTGAAAGCTTTCCATTTTTTCTAAGGATACAAAGGCATTCATTCTGTGGAAACCGAATAACGGGCCTTCATCCACACTTTTTTCACTGAAAAATTCTCCGGGAAGCGTGAAGGCAGTTGCAGGAGCATTCCAGCTGGTAGTCAGCATATATTTTCTTCCTCCAAGCATTCCTCCCGTACCGTAATTAATTTGAGGATTTTCAGCTTTTCTACCGTCACTCATATAGATTCCTTTGGCATGACCTGCTGTGAACACTTCATCAATATATTTTTTGAACCCGTTAGGAAGCTGGAACCACCAGATTGGAGTATGATAAACAATGTAGTCTGCCCATACAAACTTTTCCACTTCTTCATTTTTATCGTAGTTTTCACTTACATTGGTTATCTTTACTTCTACGTTCTCGAATTCTTTAAGAACCGTTAATGTATTTTCTGCAATAGTCTGATTATATTTTCCTCCGGAATGTCCGAAATTCTGTCCTCCGTTGATGATTAGTACTTTTTTCATTTTTTTATGATTGTTTAAATTTTACTCTGCAAAGTTAGAACGGATACTTGTATAATAAAAATAATATAAATTATAGAAAAGTATTATTTAAATGATAGTTTGTTGGATTCAAGGTTTTGGGTTTAAAATTTAAGGTTGTGTGTGAATAGTAAAAGGTCAATCCGCTTCACTAGTGAATTGGTTACGTGATTCGAGGTTGTGGGTGACAAATTTGTTAATTGATGCAAGTGTTGCTGACCAGCAGCTAATCATTCACCATTGACTTTGCGCAGCAAAAATTGACCATTCACCATTGACTATTTCCCTTTTCATGGTAAAATATCATATTCTCTCTGAACGGGAATTCCTTTCCGTCATGTAAATTTGTTTAACAAATTGAAGGACAATGATACAGATAGCTGTTTTTAGTGATGTACATGGGAATCTTCCTGCATTGGAAGTGGTGTTGAAGGATATAGAAGCAAGAGGAATTCATCAGAAATTCTGTTTGGGAGATCTGGTAGATTTTGCACCCTGGGGAAATGAGGTGATTGAAAAAATAAGAAATCTGAATATTCCTTGCCTCATGGGAAATCACGATGAAAGAATTGCTTTTGATATTCCTGTTGTTCCTTTGTCTAAGCATTCAGAAGAAGAGACCAGTGCTAGATTTGTAGCAATCGATCATTCTAAAAAACATATTACAGAACTGAACAAAAAGTTTCTCTCCGAACTTCCTTTTCATTTAAAATTAAATTACAAAACAGGTAACAAACACTGGAATATTCAACTGGTACATTCCAGTCTTGAAAGTAATGATACCTACTTATATGAATCGGAAAAGGATGAGGTTTTTGCATGTATGCTGAATAAAGCAGAAGCTGATCTTATTGTGATGGGGCACACCCATTTATCCTTTAAAAAACAGTTTGAAAATAATACATGGGCTGTCAACTGTGGTTCTGTAGGACGTTCCAAAGAAGAAAACAGACTCGCTTCTTATTTGGTTTTGACTTTAGATGAAGAAAAAATCTCTCCGGAAATTGTACAATTACCTTATCCGATTGATGAAACTGTCCGCCAGATAAGAGAAAGCGAAATACCAGATTATTATGCTTCCTTTTTAAAGAATGAAAAAGTATCAATATTATAATTATTTTGTAATTTTGAATTATAATATTAATAATTAAGTCATGGTTAATTTAGAATGGTATCGTACTTTTAAGGCGATCTATAAAACCGGGACATTAACGGGCGCTGCTGATGCGCTGTTTATTTCACAGCCAGGAGTAAGTCTTCACTTAAGTTCATTGGAAGCTTATGTAGGATACAAATTATTCGACAGAACGGGTAGGAAAATGATCCCTACAGAAAGAGGGAAAGTATTGTTTAATGCGGTTGCCGAACCACTTATTAAGCTGGAAGATGTAGAGAAAAACTTTCAAAAGTCTACAGAAAAGCATACTCCAACCATTAGTGTAGGAATGTGTTTTGAAACATTTCAGACTACTTTGGAACAGTATGTTTCTTCATTACCTTTTAATCTCATTATCAGTTTTGGAGAATATCCGGAAATGCTGGATCAATTGGACAAAGGGATTCTCGATCTTATCATCACTCCGAAAAAAGGATCTTCACCCAATATTGAGCACGAAGCATTTTCTTCCGAGCAGATCATCCTGGTAGGAGGGAAGGGTGTAGATAAAACAGCTTTCAATAAAGTGTTGAAAACAAAAGATGCAGAGCAGATTGAAGAATGGCTGAAAAATGAAAAATGGTACGGAACCACCGGAGATATGGAACACCTTTTCCAGTACTGGATATTGAATTTTGGTCATAAACCCAATTTCCGTCCCAATTATATCGTCCCGAACATGAATTCAATCATCCGTTGTCTGAAAGGAGGAACAGGGCTAGCCGTTGTTCCCGATTTTCTATGCAAAAAAGATATTGAAAGCGGTGATATTCAGCTCATCTGGGAAGGGAAAAAGAAATTTGAAAATACCCTGTATTTCGGATGCCGTAAGAAAACCAATTATCAAACCGAAATTGAACATATCAAAGGGTTATTCCGCAAGGTGATGGCTTAATAAGACCATGTCTTTCATCTGTAAACCGTTTTCATAGATAGGAGCTGGATAGTTTTCAATAAAGAAATCTTTCAAAACTCCACTTTTAATGAAACCGTTTTTCTCATAAAATCTGATTTGTTGGAAGCCCGTGTTCGAGGTTCCAACAGTCAGTGTTTTGTAATGATTTTCTTTCGCAATTTCTTTTGCTTTATTCATCAAGATGCTTCCGATTCCTTTGCTTCGGTAGCTTTCAATCACAGCAACGTTTTTAATTTCCAGTTCAGAATTATTTTTTCTGTATAATGCCATCACAGCAATATTTTCTGTACCGTCATGCAACAGATAGATGTCAGAGCTGAAAATATATTGATTAATCGCTTCCTTGGTCTCATCCGCCAACAGCAATAAATGATAAGGAATCTCTGAATCAGAAGGTAATAGACTGAAAGTGAAATCTTCCATTTACAGGCTCATATGAATAAGTGGATAATCTTTTCCTGAACCATCTTTCTCAGACCTTCCCGTCTTTTTGAACCCCATTTTTTCATAAAACCCGATAGCTTGGGAATTTTGTTCATTTACATCCACTTTCGTTAGTCCGGTTTTCTCTTTCATAAACTGATAAAGTATTTTTCCGTAGCCTTTTCCACGCGTGTCATTATGAATGAAAAGCATTTCCAGATTGCCTTCTGCTACAGATGCAAAACCTTTGGTGTCATTGTCTTCAGTAATTAAATAGACTTCCAGATGAGGAAGATAGTCTCTTGGAATGGCTTCTTTGAAATAATTGAAATCCTCCTGAGAAAGGAAATCATGTGTTGCTTTCACTGCAGATTCCCATATTTCCATAATTCTCGGATAATCCTCTGCTGTAGCCAATCTGATATTTTGTGACATGATTTTTAATTTTAAACAAAAATAGAGAAAATTTGAGGAAGTAAGATAGATGCTGAAAGTTAGAAGCTAGAAGTGACATGATAGGTTTTATCGACCACAATCATTTCCCTTCCATGAAGGGGTGGATTTTTGCAAAGCAAAAGACGGGGTAGTTTAAAGATTATCCTAAATCTCTTATAAAGCAGCTGTTTTTAGAAGAAACAGTAAAATTGGTAGGCAGAATTTTCAATTTTTTGTTGCAAATTTGTTTATCACTTTATATTAATCATTAAAATAAAGACTTATGCAAAAGAAAACCTATACAGGGCAGCCTGTGGTAACATTAAATAACGGAGTGGATATTCCGGCTTTAGGATTCGGAGTGTGGCAGATGGAAGACCTGAAAGAATGTGAAAATGCGGTAATCAAAGCTATTCAGACGGGATATAGAATGATAGATACGGCAGCCATTTATCAGAATGAAACAGCAGTAGGAGCTGGGGTAAAAAATAGCGGAGTAAACAGAGATGAGCTGTTTATCACCTCAAAAGTATGGGTTCAGGATCATGGATACGAAAAAACGAAAAGCGCTTTTCAGAGAACATTAGACAGGTTACAGATGGATTATCTGGATATGTACCTTGTGCACTGGCCGTACGGAGATTTTTTAGGTACATGGAAAGCTTTGGAAGAATTGTATCATGAAGGAAAGATAAAAGCCATTGGAGTATGCAATTTTACCGTTGAAAAGCTGGAAGAACTGAAAGCGAATTCTACGGTTTTACCAGTGATTAATCAGATTGAGCTGCATCCTGTATTCCAGCAGAAAGAATTACAGGTATATGACAGAGAGAATAATATCGTAACACAACCTTGGAGCCCACTAGGAAACGGTAACGCGAATCTTTTAAGCAACCCTTACTTGAAAGCTATTGCAGAGAAATACGGAAAAACAGTAGCGCAGGTCATTCTGAGATGGCACCTGCAGGAAGGATTTGTGGTGATTCCAAAATCTGTAACTCCATCCAGAATTGAAGAAAACTTTAATGTATTTGATTTTGAACTTACAGAAGATGAAATGAACGTTGTCCGTTCTTTAGATACAGGAAAAAGATTATTCTTTGATCCTAAAGATCCTGAATGGGAGCAAAAAATGCTAAACTCCGTAGCAGATATTTAATTTCAGAATTAAAAATAAAATACTCCCGCAGCTTTCACAGATTGACAGATTATGAATCTGAGTCATTGTGAGATCTGCGGGATTTTTAAATCAATACTATTTCCATGACAGCAGAAGAATTCATAGAAACACTCGCTTTATTTAAGAATGAAAAAGAGCTCAATAAAGTTGATAAGTTTTTCAAAGGAAATGATGGTGTTACCAAGAGCTTTGGCGTAAAATTCGGAGATGTTTTTACTACGGCTAAGGAATTTTCGGAAATGTCTTTAGACGGGATCAGCAAGCTTCTTGACAGTGATTTTTATGAAATAAGAATGGGGGCGGTAAGCATCATGGATTTTCAGGCAAGGAGCAAAAAAACGTCTGAAGAACAAAGGAAAGCTCTTTTTGATTTGTATCTGAACCGTCACGATAGGCTCAATAACTGGGATTTTGTAGACAGAGCTGCCCGCAATATTATCGGAGAATATCTTATGGATAAACCGAGAGATATTTTGTATCAACTTGCTTATTCCGACAGTCCTTGGGAAAGAAGAACTGCCATTGTAAGCACTCATGCATTTATCAGGAAAAATGATGTACAGGATACTTTTGCTATTGCAGAAATCCTTGTTCATGATCCAAACGAGCTTGTGAATAAAGCTGTAGGAAGCTGGATCCGGGAAGCCGGAAAAAAAGACAGAAAGAAATTGCAGCATTTTCTCAACACGTATGTGAAAACCATGCCTGCTGTTACATTTTCTTATGCAACAGAAAAACTGGATCCGGAATCAAAATTGCACTATAAAAACCTCAGAAAAGAAAAATAGCCCCTGATTCATCCAGTGCACAATAGATGTTTATTCCCAATCACAAACTCTAAACCTTGAACTTTAAATCTTAAATCACTTATGTTTTGGCCAGATACAATCAGTAAAAAACTAGGGATAGAATATCCTCTTATTCAGGCTCCGATGTTTGGAGTAAGTACCATAGAGATGGCTGTTGCCGCAACGAAAGCAAATTGTCTGGGATCACTGGCATTGGCTGATCTTTCTGCAGATCAGTCTGTGGAATTAATCAGAGAAATGAAAAGGATGACAAGTCGACCTTTTGCTGCCAATATTTTTGTACATGATATTCCGGAAGTGACAGATGCTTTAAAAGAAAAATATACTAGAACCAAGCAGTTTATTGAGCATTTGGCAAAAGAAAATGCTATAGAAGTACATCTTCCGGATCTTGAAGAGATCAATGTAAATACTTATCATGCGCAGATAGATGCTCTTATCGAAGAAAACTGTAAAATTCTAAGTTTTACGTTTGGAAACCTGGATGATCAAAGTATTCGGAAACTAAAGGAAAACGGAGTTATTCTTATCGGAACCTGCACTTCTGTGAAAGAAGCTTTGCTGCTTGAAAAGTCAGGTATTGATATCATTTGTGTCCAGGGAATTGAAGCTGGAGGACACAGAGGAAGTTTTGAAGCAGAGAATATTCCGCAGATTGGAGGTTTATCTCTGCTGTCACAAGTCTATGACAGCGTAAATGTTCCTTTGATCTATGCCGGAGGAATTTATGGAGCAAAAACATTACTGGCCGCTAAAGACTTAGGCGCACAGGGTTTTCAGGTGGGAAATCTTTTATTAACTTCTCAGGAAAGTGCTTTGATGTCTTTTGAAAAAGAAAGACTGAAAAAAGTAAGAGAAGACGAAATTGTTTTAACAAAGAGTTTCTCCGGAAGATATGCCAGAGGAATTAAAAATCAGTTTATAAAAACAGTTGAAAATTCAGAATATATTCTACCGTATCCTTATCAGAACAAATTGACAAATGCGTTGCGTAAAGCCGCAAAATCCCTTCAAAATGCAGAATTTGTATCAATCTGGCTGGGGCAGTCTATTCACAAATACAGTGAGCTTTCTACAGAAGAAATTTTGAAAAAATTAATCGAAACATGTGAAAAATAGATGAATATACTTTTAATGTGACCGTAATTTTATATTTTCGTAACTCAGTATTATTAAATGTAGCCTAAAGCTATTTTTGAGAAAATCTTTCAGGCATTTATTGAATAAATTATAAAACTAAACCAGCGAAAACATACAATGAAATTTTCAGAAGGAATTCAGAGATCACTTCCGTTCGGCTACCTCTTTCTTGTGGTGATGGGAATATTAAAAGAGAGTGTTTTCTATTATCAGATAGGGATTAACATTCTGAAATATTCAACCATTATGGACATTCTTATAAGTCCGATTGCTACTTTGGCCTCTCATCCGGTCATATTGATTGCCCTCCTTATTATAGTTGTATCTTCGTTTGCTTTTCCCTCCTTTTTGTCAAAACAAGCCAATAAAAATAAAAAATGGGCACTGAAGATGGCTTCCCTCAAAGAGCATGAAACCATGACTAAGGAAGCTATTGAAAATCATTTTACCAATATGTTTGTAAGATTTCTTGCGATGATGTTACTGTCTTTCTTCGTAGGAATAGGGTGGGGTGAAGGAATGGGGCTCACAAGAAAAATAAGAGAAAACAAACTTAAATACGATTATCAATTAAACTACGGAGATGAAAGCCCTGAACAGGTTTATCTGATAGGATCCAACAGCATGTATTATATTTATCTGGCAAAAGGAAATAAAACGATAAAAATTTCACCGGTTGGCTCCATTAAAAGTATTGAACTGATCAACAATAAAAAATTAAGATAAGAATATAAAAAACTAAAGACAATCTTTAGTTTTTTATATAGATCATTCTGTAAATTATTAATACCAATGAAATATTATATTGTTTTTTTGCTGTATTGATTAGATAAATTGGCTATTGAATATTCTGAGAAGGAAAATTCTTATGGATATATTCTGAAGGGGTAATATCTTCTATTTGTTTAAATACCCTGTTGAAGGTAGTTTGGTTTGAAAATCCAGCTTCAGTGTAGATATACATCAGAGTGATTTTTTGAAGATCGGTTTCGGACATCAGCTTTTTTACATAGTTAATCCTATATTCATTCAGATAAGCATTGAAATTCTGATATCCTTTGTTTCGTATAATTTTGGAAAGATAATTATAATTAATATTCAATTGGATGCTCAGCATTGAAATGTTAAGTTTTGGATCCTTGAATAGTTTTTTTGTAGTCATAATATGGTTGAGTTTTTCAAATACCTCATTAACGGTTTTATGATCTATTGGAGTTTCTTTTTTTATTGATTTTACCGCGTCCGGAAATTCTGAATGCTGATCTATTGATTGGGCATTGAAATCCGGCTCAGTTTTGTTGATACCGGTAAGGATCTGTAATTTATTAAGCTTGTCATGATAAATAAATAGCAAAACAATAACTGCAAAGGTATATATGAAGTTAAGTATATCCGAAACAATAACCTCATTATGACCATATTTTGGGAAATGTATGTCAAAAACAGTTAAGGTGATATAGCATGCCAAAATATTCCCCAGCATATAAAGCAGATATCTGACTGCTGATTTTTTTGAAAAAAATACATAAGCAGCAAGGGGAAGCGGAAATAAGGTTGCAAATAAACTGATTGAGTTATTCCAAAAAGTAAGCATAATATAAAAATGATAAGCTGGCGCAATAATCATATATGCTCTTATGATCTGATTGGCAGAATATCTGTTTTTGATAAGGAAATTACTGTAAATCAGAAAAATAAGCCCGCCTAAAAGATAATATACCATCTTCGGGATATAAATATAGAACTGAAAAACAACAATGAGTATAATCAGTATACTATATGTGAGAGTATTATACTGCTGAATGAATCTTTTCTTAAGACGTTCAGTATTTTCTAAATAAAAATCTTCCATTACAAAGTGCTTTCCAAATAATTTTCAAAAATATTTTATTTAAATATCTTTTAAACAATATATTATCTTTTATTCAGTTGATATTGAATTT
This sequence comes from Chryseobacterium sp. 7, assembly GCF_003663845.1. Classification (NCBI taxonomy): domain Bacteria; kingdom Pseudomonadati; phylum Bacteroidota; class Flavobacteriia; order Flavobacteriales; family Weeksellaceae; genus Chryseobacterium; species Chryseobacterium sp. 7. The sequence goes on along the minus strand of NZ_RCCA01000003.1, from coordinate 48,559 downwards.
TGATTGATTCTCTGTTTACCTGATTTATTCAAACCTGTAGTTTTGCATTCAATACGAACTGATTGTCTACTGAGGTTGTAATCAATTATAAATAAAGACCGATAAAATTTCTACGATTATTTGATGCTGTAAAATTAGTAAAAATACTGAGATGCATAAAATTAGTAAAAATATTCTTGTGATATTTTTTTAGTAGAATTCAAGTTTTCATTTAAAGTATTCCATTGCAGCGTAAATATGCCCGGTGTAAAATATACTGCAATTGATGTTCTAATATTTTAATAATCTTCAAATAAATGAAAAAATACAAAAAAATCTATTCTCTTTTTATCTTTTTAATCTCATTACGATTGATCTCTCAGGTAGGCATAAACACAACAACTCCTAATGCGAAAGCAGCGCTTCATGTGATGTCTAAAAATAATAATACCGGAGTCCTTTTCCCACTGCTTACAACTGCACAAAGAGATGCTATTGGTGCGTCTGCAACAGAAGATGGTCTTATTATTTATAATACAGATCAGAAATGTTATAATTATTATAATGCCGGAAATACAGTGTGGATCAGCTTGTGTGGAAACGGTCAAAAGGCAGTTTATACAACAGACTGTACCTCAGTTAAGATATATGGAACCTATACACAGGGAACGCCATTGAATAGCAATAATTATGTATCGCTACCAGTTACAGTAACTACTGGAGGGTCTTATAATATTCTTGCTAAGGCACCCAATGGATATTATTTCGAAAAATCCGGAGTATTTCCCGGAGCAGGAACCTATGTTATCAATCTTAATGGGGTAGGTACACCTGTTACAGGACCACAAACAGATACACTTTCTTTTTCATATGACGGAATTACAGATACTGCATGTACTTCTAAAACGATAAACGTTCTGGGCTCTCAGGTAAGTTACGGGATTAGCTGCTCAGGATCTTCAGTGTCTGGAACCTACAACAGTCCGGTACAGCTTGACTATAATACAAACACAGTAAGTATTCCTCTTTCTAATGTAAATACCGCAGGGACTGTTAGTATTACTACCTCTACCAGTAACGGAGTAAGCTTTACCACAACAGAAAATATTACAACATCCAGTACCAGCTTTACACTGCATGGGGTAGGAACTCCGGCCGCAGCAGGTATTTATTCCTATTCTTTTACCACCAATGGAGCAAATCCTCAGGTATGTACCTTTAATGTTACTTTTGGAACTACGGTAGGAAGTTTTGCCAATCCTGCCAACCGATGCCTTGAAATTTTTAATGCCGGAAAAACAACAGACGGTTACTATTGGGTGAAGGATGCAAGCTCTAATCCCTATAAAACGTATTGTGATATGTCTAATGGTGGGTGGACTTTGATTAAATCTCTTTCCGAAAGACAGATTTTGGTAGTGGAACAAACACAAAGTGAGTCATGGTCTACTCAGGTTGCCAGAAACGCAGTAACTACACAAACAGGGATCTTTAATGAATATGCATTTTCTTTACCTGCAGCAGCTGTGAGCAATATAGGTAATAATACTTCCACTTCAAAAGAATATCGTTTTTCAATCAAAGAAAAAGGACAGACAGGTACTACTTTATCGGATGTAGAAAGTTCTACAGTTGCTCCTGTAAATGATAACTGGTCAAAAAATAACTATTTGAACACAATTGTTACGGATGGTAATCTGGCAACGGGGAACTATACTACCTATGGAAATACAACTACAGGAAAATTGTTCGGATTTGATTTTGGAAAACCTGTTACAGGAGTTACTTTATATAAATTAAATGGTGTTGATTTTCAATTAAATATACCAGGATTGTACAGTCAGGCTAGTTTCTTCACCGGAATTTTTGGAGGAAATGGATATGCATCCAACAATACACCTGCCAATAATCTTACTTATACCTATCCGGGTGGGCAGACTTACACTTTCAATAAATATTATGTGAATGATCTTTTTGGATTATACATGAATAACGAAAGCCAGCTTAACCATCATATTGGAACTTGTTCAAACAGTACAGATGATTATGGAGGCGCAAGCTTCTGTAATAATGGCTGGGCAAACTGGAGACCCCATAATTTCAATCTTAAATCAGGAAATTACGAAGGCCGTATTATTCAGTATTGGATAAAATAATCGGAAAAATTATAAACTGTAAAAACACAATACTTATATTTTTCATCAAAAAGCTTCAGATTATTTTCTGAAGCTTTTATTTTTTTATTCACTGTATTCAATAATGAGCTGGTTCATCGCAGAACCGGTAAAAGTGGTGGTTGCCCCGCTTAAGTCATTCCATCTTCTTTCTGCGTTTCCGGTGGTATTATAAATGTGAGTAGATCCTTCAGTTCCCCCGGAATTATTTGGTTCTCCCGTAGCAAACCAATTTTCTGTGGTGGCAGGGTTGGTAGACCAGTTCATTCTGAATTCTTCTCCGGTAATCCATTGAAGCCTGTCCGGATTTCCAGGTCTCTGAATTTTATTAAAGCCAATCCATATATTATTAGCCAAATTATAACCCGTTCCCGAAGCTACAATATTAGTGGCAACCCAGATCCTTTCCGCATCGTTAGGCATCGTCACCAGATAACCTCCCATTTGCTTTCCGAAGCTGTAGGCATTGAACCAGTTAATCCCCTGTGAAAGCTGATAAGCACAATAGGTATGATTATTTCCTGTCCATTTTTTGCATCCAATCTCAGTGGCTGTACCACCTCCCGGTACAGCACCAGGCGGCTGAGGTCTTGTGGCAACTGGTTTCGGATCATATCCTAAAATAGAATTATTGAATCCTGATGCAGTTCCTCCGCTAATGTCGGTCCGGGTAATCTTCCTTACATTTCCATTGGTATCGGCAGACAGTATATCATCAGTGGCAATACCTTGAGGTAATGTACGGGTTCTTAGTTCTCCGTTGATATCAAATGCTTTGGTAGGAGTATTTGTATTAATTCCAACTTGAGCAATTGAAAAATAAGGTAAGATAATGAATAGTAAAATTGATCTTTTCATAGGTGTTTTTATTATTCATTAAACTCAATAATAAGCTGGTTCATAGAAATGCTGGAATTGGCAGTCAACCCGCCATTTAAATCATTCCATCTTCTTTCAGCATTGGCACTGGCAGCAAATATGTGTGTGGCTCCTTCTACGCCTCCCGAATTGTTAGGCTCCCCGGGATTAAACCAGTTTTCTGTAGTGGCAGGATTGGTAGACCAGTTAATTCTAAATTCTTCTCCCGTAATCCACTGAAGTTGATCTGGATTTCCCGGCCTCTGAATTTTATTAAAACCTATCCATACATTGTTAGCCAGATTATAACCTGTCCCTGAAGCCACAATATTAGTATTCACCCAGGTTCTTTCGGCATCATTCGGCATAGTTACCAGATATCCGCCCATTTGTTTTCCAAAACTGTAGGCATTGAACCAGTTGATAGCCTGCGAAAGCTGATAAGCACAATAGGTGTGATTGTTGCCAGACCATTTCTTGCATCCAAGCTCAGTGGCTGTACCGCCTCCAGGTAACGCACCTGGTGGTTGAGGTCTTATAGCTACGGGTTTAGGATCATATCCCAAAATAGAGTTGTTGAACCCAGATGATGATCCGCCACTAAGATCCGTTCTGGAAACCTTTCTTATGTTACCATTGGCATCAGTAGAGAGAATATCATCAGCTGCTACTCCTACAGGTAAAGTACGGATTCTTAGTTCTCCGTTTATGTCAAGTGTTTTTGTAGGAGTGTTTGTGTTAATCCCAACTTGAGCATTTGAAGCAAACGGTAAAATCATAAATAAGATAGCTTTTTTCATTTTTATGCTTTTTATTCATCTCAAATATATAAAAATATTTCGCAAAAATAAATCACAATTTATTGATTATCAATTAATTAAATGATTGTTTTAAAATTATATTTATATGTGAATTTGTTTATATATGAATATTTTTCGCTAATAATTATTTTATGATAAAATAAATGAAACATATTTTGATTATTTCGATAACTTGTTTTATTAAAAAAATAAAAAACTTCTTTCAGCTGAAAGAAGTTTTTATCATATTGAGAATTGTTTCTTAATGTTAAATTTTTAAACCAAAGTGGCCAAAGTGGTCATTATTTTGTTAAATCTAGACCACCGAAATTACCGGAACTCATCATCAGATAAACACCATCCGTTTTATCCAATGTATTCCAGTAAGAATGAAGATCTTCTGCATTCGTGAAAACCCTTAATTTTTCATTTTTGAATTTTTCTTTAATGAATTCTGGAGAAATTGGTTCCATTCTCTTGATCTTCAAAGCGTCTTCAGAGTAGAAAACAACTGCTTCTTCCAGACCGTCCATAGCGTGGTCATATTGCTCAAGGAAAGCCGGATTTAAGCTGGAATAGGTGTGAAGTTCCAGAAATCCGTACTTCTTATCTTTTTTAAACTGTTCTGCAAAAGCCTTTACAGCTGCCTTCACTTTACTTGGTGCGTGGGCAAAATCTTTATAAAGAGTTCCCTTATCTTCTCTTTCTACTTTTTCAAGACGTTTGGAAGCTCCTTTGAAGCTCATAATAGCCTCATAGAAGTCCTCATCCATAATGCCAAGCTGCTGGCAGATATGTCTTGCGCCTTCCATATTCAACAGATTGTGCGCTCCAAAAACAGAAAGCGGAACATCGCCCATTTCTGTTTTTAAATATACTTTACCATTGTTGATTTCGTATTCAGGCGTTTTATAAGGAATCTTTCTGAAATAGTTCTCAGCATTTTCGACTACTTTCACTACTTCAGCATCCTCTTCGTTGTACACCAGAACTCCGCCTGCTGTAATGCTTGCCACAAACTTTCTGAACTGATCAATATAATCATCAAATGTTTTAAAAACATTGATATGATCCCATGCAATACCGCTCATTAAAGCAATATTGGGCTGATACAGTAAAAATTTTGAACGAAGATCAATAGGGGAAGAAAGGTATTCATCGCCTTCTAGCACCATGAAGTCATTATCCTGAGTCAGTTTCACCATACAGTCGAAACCTTCAAGCTGTGCACCTACCATGAAATCTACATCTTTCTGGTGGAAATTCAGTACGTGAAGAATCATTGAAGTAATGGTTGTTTTACCATGTGATCCTGCAATGACAACTCTGGTTTTGTTCTTAGACTGCTCGTACAGGAATTCAGGATAAGAATATATTTTCAGACCCAGTTCTTTTGCTCTTGCCAGCTCAGGATTGTCCTGATGTGCATGCATCCCAAGAATAACAGCATCAATATCCGGAGTGATCTTTTCCGGGAACCAGCCCATTTCCTGAGGCATAATTCCTTTCTTTTCCAGCCGGGATTTTGAAGGCTCAAAAATAGCGTCATCAGAGCCTGTTACCTGATATCCTTTGTCTTTTAGTGCAATGGCGAGATTATGCATGGCGCTTCCGCCAATGGCAATGAAATGGGTTTTCAATTCTATTTACTGTTTTTTAACATTAGTATTTATGATCTGCTGAAAAGCTTCAAGAATATTGTTCCAATGGGTCTGATAATTTGGAGTAATCATACTGGCATCCGATTTACTGCCTTCATTGGCACCTTTCTTGACATTGATGGAAGTTGAAATATTGTCGTACAATTTTTTATGATCTTCCTGTATTCTTCTAAAATTATTCTGAGAAAGCACCTGATCCAGTTTTTTCAGATCTTCATCAGAGATTTTAAAATCCTGTTTGTATTTTTTACCCTGCCCTTCAAAAGAGTAATGTACATTATTGCCTTTTATGAGCATGTTTTCATATACGGGTGCAAAGCCTCCGCTTTTCGAATAGCTGATATCAAAATCCGAATATACCTTCTGGCTGTTGCATGAAACTAATACTATGATTGCGAATAAGATTCCAAGTATTTTTTTCATAATTTTTCTATTTACTTTAATTATTTGAGTCCTTTTGTTCTAATTTTTTAGCTTTAAGTTCTTCATCATAACTGTGTAATAGATTGAAATCTTCTGTCTGCTCAATGGCAGTCATAATTTTCAGTAAGATTTCCGGTGCTTTTTCATTATCATAATCAATATCCAAAGGAGCTTTGAATTCCATCGTAGGTTTTACACCGGTTACCTTTACGCGGAGTCCTTTTTTATCAAAAGCTCTTCTGAATCCGTTTATTTTGATTGGAATTACAATAGGACGCTGATTTTTTACCAACTTGGCAGTTCCTCTTCGTCCCTGTGCAAAAGCTGATGTAGTTCCTTGAGGGAAAGTAGCTACCCAGCCATTGTCCAATGCTTTCATAATATTATCTACCTCACTCATGTCTACCATTCTGTTGACATTCTTTCCTTCTGCTCTCCAAGTTCTTTTTACGGTTACAGCTCCGGCGATTTTGAAAATCTTGGGAAGAATACCTTTATTCATGGTTTCTTCTGCTGCTACATAGTAAAAATCGATCTTTGGGTTCAGTAGGTAGATAGGGTTTTTTATCGTGTTTAAATATCCGTTGTTCACCGCACAGAAGGCATGATACATTGCTGCCACATCCGCAAAATAGGTTTGATGGTTGGATACAAAAAGTACGTTGGAGTCCGGAAGATCCACAAGGTGTTCCGTACCGGTTATTTTTAACTTATTAAAGCCATTGAATCTTCTGTAAGAAACAATTCCTAAAATAAAAATAATAAACCTTTTCAAAAAATAAGGAGTTCCGAATGCATCGGTGAAAATATTTTTCTTCGCCATCTCTCAATTAAACACGATAGTGCAAAGTTACATTTTTTTCAGCAACTGGCTGAATTCACTTAATATCATTGCTGTAGCACCCCAGATGATGTATCCGTTGAAATTGATCACAGGAACCTCATGCCCGCTTGCACTGGGCAGAGCCATAAGTTCAGGGGTATCTGACAGGTTCAGAAAGGACGTGATGGGAAATTCAATCGTTTCCACAGCTTCTGTTTGCTGGAGAACGAAGGTAGGATCCTTTTTAGTGTAAGAAATATAAGGATAGACGTAAAAATTGCTCGGTGGTATATAAATAGGAGACATTTCTCTGATAATCCTTACATAATGTTTATCTATTCCTATTTCTTCAGAAGTTTCCCGAACTGCAGTTTCAGCAAAATCTCTGTCCATTTCCTCACGCTTACCTCCAGGCAGGGATATCTGCCCGCTGTGTCTGTCGTGCTCATTAATCGTTCTTTGAATCAATGGAAAATACCACTCGTTGTCTTTTAGATATAAAACAATATTAACAGCGGCAAATTTGGGATTCTTTGCCAATACTTCATCATAAGTAAAAACAGGGCGGTAGGGAGGTGAGAATACCCCATGTGCATGCTCGCCGGGAAGTTCTACACTTTTTATTTTTCGTAATAAATCTTTTCCAAAATTTTCCATAGCTCAAATTTAACAATATATATTGAAGAAATAAATGCCTTAACATTAATTAACCTATGCAGAAATTAGGGTTAAAAGATGGTTGTAATAAATTGTATTTCAAAAGCAAATCATCCTGATTAGTAAGGAGTGAAATTTATAATTTAAATATTAAAGTTTTAATTAATTTATTTTAATCATCATTTTTTATTTATTAATGAATGAAAAATAACGAATTATGGCAAAAAAATTAAAACCCTGCACTGTGATGTTTTAACGCTATACAAAAAGTGAAATATTGAGTGGAAGCAGGGCCTGCAAACCGTGTAATATTCACCGTTAACGGACTTACTTTTCGGCTGAAACAGGATACCGTATTTTCCCGTCACTGAAAACAATGACAGCTGTACAACGGCAATTGGTGACCCCTCCAACTATAAACCGTGACTTTTGAAATTTACACTTTGATGGTGGTTTTTCACTTTGATGTAGAGGTTACCTTTGCCTTACTATTAACCAATTAATTTTTACTAAGATGAAAAATTTACTTACAGGTGTACTTACACTATTCGCCATGAGTTTCGGATTTGCACAATTCAATATTGATGTGACTACCCAAACAGGAAACTTAAATGTTGCTACTGTAGACCAGACTGGTCTTTTGAACGTCAATTCTCTTACCCAAACAGGGAATCGTAATACTGCAGATATTGACCAGATTGGAATTTTAAACACTAATAATGCACAAAGTATCGGAAACAGAAACTCTATAGATGTGGATCAGGTGGGTATCGGAAACTCAAATGAAGTAATGCAGATGGGTAACAGAAACTCTGCTTCAACATGGCAGTTAGGAGTACTTAACTCTACAGAACAAACTCAGATCGGAAGAAGAAATGATGCTTCTTCGGTGCAGCTTGGATTAGGAAACTCAGTCGTTCAATATCAGGAGGGAAGAAGGAATGATGCTTCGGCTATTCAGGTAGGTAGCGGTAATGAAGCTTATCAAATTCAGCTTGGAAGAAGAAATGATGCTACCGGAGTTCAGGTAGGTGCTAATAATATCCTTGTTCAGTATCAGGATGGTAATGATAACAGTGCTACCCATACACAGGCAGGAAACGGTAATATAGCAGCTTCTGTTCAGGTAGGTGATGATAACACTTCTGTAGGAGTACAAACAGGTAATGCCAACCAGCTTTATCAGTTCCAGATAGGAGATTCTAATACAGCTATTGATCTTCAAAGTGGTAATGGTAACTTTACCTGGGTAACTCAAAGCGGTGATTCTCATATCCATTTAGGAACTCAGATGGGTAACGGAAACTCTATGGTTGTGAATCAATCCAATTAAGCCCTATAACACATACTGTAAATCTTAGAAAATTGTAAAGGAGAAACTGCAGTGTTTCTCCTTTTTACCTTCACTTTTCATTGGTTTACATGATGTATAATACAAAATAGGTCATGCTTACTTTAAAATGGAGTGCATTTGCTCTTTTCGCAGTCATGCGATTGCAGGCACAGGAAATAGACTGGAATAAGATCAACAGTAATACAATCTTTAATCTTATAGCCAGGCAGCAGACAGATCAGAGTTCTTACGGTTCCAATATCATTCAGATGGGTGATTATAACAATGCTGAGCTTTCTCTTAACGCCCGAACCAATATTGTGGTAAAACAGCTGGGAGATTTCAATACCCTATATTTTATCAATTCATTTACAGATAAAGAAACGAAAGCTGCCGTTACTGCACAGGGAAGCAACAATATTATTGATGTTACCGGAAGCAACAGTATTTCAGACGGAATTCAGATCAATGTAAAGGGAGATAATAAAACGGTTTTCATGCGAAATTATTAAAACACAAATGATGAAACTTTTATCTTCCCTTAGCCTGAGCACTTTTTTTGCCTTCCTGTCTGTATGGGGTTATGGGCAGGAAGATAAAAAAGTAAACGCAAGAATAGAAAGCAGTCTCCTTGAAAATCAGGTTATACTAAAGGCTATTGTAATGAACAATACCACTGTTTATAAAGAGTTGAATTATCTTTTGGTTTCTATAAAAAAAGGAAACGGGGGAAATCTCTCCAACAATCAGCAGAGTGGTAAATTTTCAGTCAACCCCAATGAAGTCAAAATATTATCAGAGATCAGTGTAAACCTGGAGTCAAAAGATGCATTGAAAGCTTTCCTTTATATCCGGGATGAAGAAACGCAAAAACTTGTAGCCAAAGACAGCCTGGAACTGAACAGTGATCTTTTTAAAAAGAAAACTGCCAGGATAGAAGAAGATGCGGCCTATGAACTGAGAGGGCTTACCATAGATGAAACCAAAACGAAGGTGGGAAAAGATTTTTATGATCTGTTCTATATGCAGTACAGCCAGCTTCCGGATAAGAGCAGCAGCGCCGTTACCATTACAGAACTTCCTCTTCGGGGAACAAGCGGCCAGATCAATATCCAGATTGAGGATAAAATCATTTACAGCTTTATGACCAATCCCGCAGAAGACTATTTGAAAGAACAGCTGTCCTACAGCTTAAAATATATCAAGGAATTTAACGCTAAGAAAAACCTTATTAAAAATGAATTTATCTACTAAAAATGTCCGCCATGAAAACCTTTATGATTATTTTGACCTTTATTGCGGGTATTTTCTACGGAAAATCTCAGCAGCTCGTCTATAAACCGGTGAATCCGGCTTTCGGAGGAGATACGTTTAATTATCAGTGGCTTTTAAGCTCTGCTAATGCACAGAATCAATTTGATGAAAAGAATGATTACAGCAATTTGCTTGATCGTGTAAACTCTCTTGACAGCTTTACCCAGAGTCTGAACAGACAAATTCTCAGTGAACTTTCAAGAAAACTGTTTGATGAACAGTTTGGTGATGGAAATTTAAAACCCGGAAATTACCTTTTTGGATCGCTTTATTTACAGATCACCAATACTAATCAGGGACTTTTAATCAATATTTTGGATACCAGCAATGGCGATCAGTCCGAGATCGTAATCCCAAAATAAGGAAATAACTAAAAATAAACTTACCATGACAACCTACACTTACACCAGAATCTTTTTCTGTAGTTTCCTGCTATGTGTTCTGCAGGCTTGTAGTTCAATATTTGGTTTACCTTCGGATCCCGAAAAACCAACAATGGGAGAGGTTACCTCTTCTACCGCCGAATTGAAAAATCTTCCTCTTCCCAAAGAGAAGATTGTAATAGGAGTCTACAAATTCAGAGATCAGACCGGCCAGTACAAGCCTTCCGAAACCGGAAACAACTGGAGTACGGCAGTTCCCCAAGGTACCACTACCATTCTCATCAAAGCACTGGAAGACAGCCATTGGTTTATCCCTATTGAAAGGGAGAATATTGCGAATCTTCTTAATGAAAGACAAATCATCCGCTCCACACGTCAGGAGTACATAAAGGATGCAGACAAAAACAGCCAGGCGCTTCCCCCTCTTTTATACGCCGGAATTCTTCTTGAAGGCGGTGTCATTTCTTATGACAGTAATATTCTTACAGGTGGGCTTGGAGCCAGATATTTCGGTATCGGAGCTTCCACACAATATCGTCAGGACAGAATTACCATTTATCTTCGTGCGGTTTCTACGCTTAACGGGGAGATTCTTAAAACGGTTTATACCTCAAAAACAATTCTTTCAACCAGCGTAAATGGAAGTTTTTTCAGATATATTGATACAGAAAGACTCCTTGAAGCTGAAGTAGGACTCACTCAGAATGAGCCTGTGCAGCTTGCTGTAACCGAAGCCATTGAAAAAGCAGTGAAATCCCTTATCGTGGAAGGAATCAGAGATAAAATTTGGGGGAAAGCAGTAGATCCTAATGGACCCTACCAAACCTTAATCAATGATTATAATAAAGAACAGGATCAAAATGATGGAAGAGTAATAGGGGGCAGGTATCCTGAAAACTACAGACAGAAGTTTTCCGTATTTGCCAATATTGAAGGTCAGAAAGTAAGAGATGATTATGTAGGTCCTAAAATGAACGTAGGAGGAAAAGTGGGATTCAAATATTTTCTTACTCCTTACTTAAATGTAGAACTAAACGGCAATTATTTTACGCTTGAAAATTCAAATATTGTAAAAAGAAATTACTACGGCCCTGAAGTGAATCTGGAATACCTTCTTTTCCCAAAATACAGATTCAGTCCATACCTGTACGGTGGAGCAGGAGCCATGTATTCAAAATACCAGCCTCAATATAAAGCACAATTTGGTGGAGGGCTGGAATATATGATCAGCCATAATGTTTCACTGAGAGCATCCGCCCAATATGATTTGGGCTTCAAAGACAATTGGGAAGGCCTTGTGAACGGAAAAAGAAAAGATCAGGCTTTACGCTTTGGAATAGGAATCAATTTTTACTTCGGAAACAAATAAAAACACGAATTATGAAAACGTTAATTAAAATACTCAGCATATTCATCTTTGCTTTTTGTCTGTTTTCATGCAATGAAGACCTTGTAGAACAGGCTCAAACAGGAATTTTAAAAGGAAAAGTCGTAAAAAGAGGCAGCAATGTGCCGATTCCTAATGTGAAAATTTTTACCAATCCTACGACACAGACGGTATTCAGTGGCACAGACGGTTCATTTCAAATCGATGCCATGCCGGTGGGAAATTATTCTGTGAAAGCAGAACTTTCAGGATATATTACAACCTTTCAATCAGTCAATATACAAAACGAAAATCAGGTGGTAACGGTAGTTTTTGAGATGGATGATGATACTTCATTGAATTCTCCTCCTACTACACCACAGTTGTTAAGTCCGATAGATAACGCAGTAAATCAACCCTTGAGCGTCGAATTAACCTGGAGCGCAACAGATCCGGATACAGCGGATGTCTTAAAATACAGTTTGACAATTAAAAATAATCTTGACACTAATGTGATTCAGGTTAATGATTTGACAGCGAACCACTATACGCTGTCAAATCTGAAGTTTGGTGTAAGTTACTTCTGGCAGGTGTCTGTTTCGGACGGCATTCACCAGCCAGTTTTAAGCTCTATCAGTAAATTTACCACCAATACAGTTCCTGCCAACAGGTATCATTATACCCAAAAACAGAATGGAAACTTCGTTATCATTTCCAGTGATGATCAGGGAAATAACTTCCAGTTTACCAATTCTTCCTACAACAGCTGGCGCCCACGTAAGAACAATAATGCAGGCCTCATAGCATTTCTTCGTACAGAAGGCGGTAGTACCCATATTTATACGGCCAATCCTGACGGTTCCAATCCTTTTAAAGTGACAACGGTTCCTGTAGCAGGCTTTAATAATTATGAAATGGATTTTTCCTGGAGTACCAATGGTAAGGAGATTATTTATTCCAATTTCAATAAACTGTACAGAATTAATAAAGACGGCAGCGGCCTGACCTTAGTGTATACTACTCCGGACGGAAGTATGATTTCAGAATGCGACTGGAGCTATGACGGAAGTAAAATAGCACTGAAAACCAATGACTATAATGGATATAATACCAAAATCTATGTAATAGATATGATGGGAAGTGTTCTTAAAACCGTATTGTCCGGTTCTGCCGGAGCAAGTGGTGGTTTGAATTTCTCTGTAGACGGGCAGCTTCTTCTCTTTACCCGGGATGTTTCAGGATATATAGATGGAAGTGGAAACTACCGCCAGTTGGACTCCCATATCTTTGTCTATAACATGGTGACCGATGTTGTAAGCGATATCTCTGCAGAAAGCGAAAAAGTACTGGGAACCAATGACCTTGATCCAAGATTCTCACCCAACAATGCACAGATTATATTTATGAATACTTCCAATGATAATATCTCGCAGAGAAACATTATGGTAATTGACCTGAGTAGTACGCTGACTGATCTTACCCGTACTTCACTATTCAGCAACGGAGAAATGCCGGATTATGAATAAGGTTTAAGATTCAAAGTTTAATGTTTTAAGTTTAATGTTGTTTATAATTTTCATTGACATTTAATTTAATAATGGACTTTACTTACGAAATGATTATTACTACTATAAAGTCCAGGTTTTAAGGTTAAAGTTCCAGTAGTGAGCATGAGATTGGAAATTCGGGTTGTTTGCAAATGAAATAATAAGGTCTAAGCAATATAAGTTTTTAGTAGCCCGGTTTTCAATCTCTTTTTCTCACTTCCAGCCTTAAAATAAAGTTTATGAATGAGCCACCTGTCTGGTTATGAATTTAAAACCCAGTGCAGGCACAAAAAAATTCCAGACTGGAAAGTCTGGAATTTTTTCTGAATTTTTTTCATGGAAGAATTTCAGTCGATGATATGATTCTCAATAGCATATTTTACAATTCCGACTGAGTTTTTGGCATTGAGTTTTAAAAGAATTCTTTTTCTATGTGTTTCTACCGTATTGATACTTATAAAAAGTTTTTCAGAGATATCTTTGCTGCTGTTACCGTCGCAGATGAGTTTAAGAATTTCCATTTCGCGGCGGGTAAGAGGTTCTCTGATATGGGGATTGTGCTTTTCCTGTTCACTGCTGATAAAGCTGATCATTTTTTCCTTCGCATGATCGCAGATGTAAATTTCATTAAGAAGCAGGATATTGATAGATTTCAGAAATTCATCGTAAGTGCAGTTTTTGTCTAGGTAACCTTTGATGCCTTTGTTGAAGAGTTTCCGGATGTCAATTACATCATAAGAGTTTCCTATGATGATGATTTTCATATTTTTATGTTCAGAAATAATATTTTCCGTCAGTTTGCAAAGTTCCGTCAGCATAAGCATATTGGAGCTCATGATAAGCATTTCCGGAGGTTGATCTTTTAAACGTTTGGTGAGGGGTTCTAAAGAATTACAAATGTCAATGGTACTAAAAATATTACTTTGTGAAAGTAGTTTTGATAATCCCTCTGTATACAGCATGGGTTCATCAAAAATGGTCAATCTTGGTTTCATCATGGTCTGTTTTGTTTATATAAAAATAGGAAAAAAACTTTACATTTTGAATAAAATTGATAAATATTTTCAAATTATTGTGTTTTTATTGATAGTAAAACATTATTTTTATTGATTTTTCATTAAATAATTCTCTTTTTGTGGAGTTTTTTTAGAGTTATCACTGTTAAAATCTATTATCTATCACGATTTTTAGTTGTTATTTTGAAATGTGGTACTATTTAACTAACGTGGTAGGGATATGCTTTACCGGAAAATTGACCGAGTTGGCAATGAAACAAAATTCGTTGGCTTTATGATGAAGCTGTTCCGCTTTTTCCTTCATAGATTCTTCTGCTACAGTTACTATAGGGTGTAAAGTAACTTCTGTAAAATATCCGCTTCCGTTAGATGTTTCTGCCATTATACCTGTAGCTTCATCGGTATAATCTGTTACAATAATACCGGTTTCAGAACAAAAATGAAGATACCACAACATATGACATGATGAAAGTGAAGATAACAGCATATCTTCCGGATTGTGTTTCGTTTTATCACCACGGAACGCCGGATCAGATGAACCTTCAATAATAGCCTTATTTTCTGCTGAAATAGTATGGCTTCTTTCATAATCTCTATAGCTGCTGGTTCCGGTTCCCTGGTTTCCTGTCCATTGGATGGTGATTTTGTAGTGGTGGTTTTTCATATTTTAAAGATAAGTAATAAATGATGAATGATGAATGATGAATGATGAATGATGAATGATGAATGATGAATGATGAATGATGAATGATGAATGATGAATGATGAATGATATTGTTATTAAATATCTGGATTCAATAGTTCAATAGGGGTAGGCTTTAACCCGCCTGATAAAATAATTTAATCGTTCATGGCTTTTAGCTAAAACTTAAATCGTAAATCATACTCTATAAGTATAAATGCAAAACAAAAAAACCTCCAGAAAACTGAAGGTTTTAAATTTTTTAATTAGAGAATTCTATCAATTCTTCTTTTTTAGCATTGTAGATTTTGTATTCTAAGTATTTAAAAGAATCTCTTGGAACAATGGTTACCCACTTTTTGTATTTGATAAACCATTTCATCTGGATACTTTTAATGCCTTTTGTAAGGTAGGCTTCCACAAATGGATGTACATGCAGGTAGATTTTTCCTTTTTCTTTCTGCAGGATGTTTCTTAAGGTTTCACCCATTCTTTCCACAATAACAATTGGAGCTACAATTTCTCCGTCTTTGTTCGGGTTTTCTTCTTTGGTGTCGATCTGTTTTTCCGGACGGTTTCTTTGTCTGGTGATCTGGATCAGACCAAATTTACTTGGAGGAAGTATTTTGTGGCGAGCTTTGTCGCGCTTCATTTCCTCTTTCAGATGCTCATAAAGATCTCTTCTGTGATCAGAATTCGGCATATCTATGAAATCGATAACAATGATACCTCCCATATCGCGGAGGCGAAGTTGTCTTGCGATTTCTGTAGCAGCCATTTTGTTCACTTTCAGTGCATGCTCTTTGTTAACGGCTGTTCCGGTGGTAATATTATTACCGGAGTTCACATCAACTACGTGAAGGGCTTCTGTGTGTTCAATAACAAGATAGGCTCCTTTGGAACTCGGAATGTTTACGTGTTTTCCGAAGCTCTGTTTAAGCTGTTTTTCAACATTGTAATATTCCAGAAGTGGAATATGGGAATCATAAAACTGGACAATATTTTTCTTTTCAGGGGCAATTACTTCTACGTAATTTGTCATTTCATTCACCATTTGCTCGTCATCGCAGATGATATTCACGAAATCCTGATTAAAATTGTCTCTCAAAATAGCTGAAGCTTTGTCTTCTTCGCTTAAAACTTTAGACGGAACTTTATTTCTCTGGATATTTTTAAAAGTGCTTTCCCATTTCTGAACCAGCTGGTTCATGTCATTATGAAGGTCTGCTACTTTTTTTCCTTCGGCTACAGTTCTGATAATCACTCCGAAACCTTCAGGCTTAATGCTGTCGATAAGAGTTCTCAGTCTTTCTTTTTCCTCAGTACTTCTGATTTTTTTGGAAATAGAAACTTTGTTGTCGAAAGGAATTAAAACCAGAAAACGGCCTGTGAGTGAAATCTGGGTAGAAATTCTGGGTCCTTTTGTAGAAATTGGTTCTTTAGTAATTTGTAACAGAACCAGGTCATCTTTTGCAATTACCTTATCTACTGTTCCGTTTTTGTCTATTTCGGGTTGTATCTCGAAATTCTTTAAGCTCGAAGTGCTTTGTTTTTTGGAAATAGTATCCTTTAAAAACTTTCTGTATGTAAGATACTGAGGGCCCAGATCCTGATAATGCAGAAATGCATCCTTATCATACCCAATGTTTACGAATGCTGCATTCAGATTAGGTGCCAGTTTTTTTACTTTTCCTATAAACAGATCTCCAACTATAAAATCGCTTTTGTCCTCTTGCTCATGAAGTTCACATAGTCTTCCGTCTTCCAGCAGTGCAATCTTTGTAAGATCATCTTCATGCGAAACTATTAGTTCTTTCTTCATTTTTTATTAAGATAAAATTGTTAAGATTATAGGAAGTGGATGTTTTTCTAGATTAATTCATCTATTAAATATAAGGATTTTGAATGAAAACCATTATATGTTTATTAAAATAATATTTGGAAACCCTCCGCTTTCCGAGGAATCTTATAGTTGCAAACAAAAATATAGTCAGTGAACTTTAAAAATTTAAATCCACCAACTATATTATTATATTGTAAATCTCGAGAAAAAGAGATTATTTTTTCTTATGTCTGTTTGCTCTTCTTCTTTTCTTTCTTTTGTGAGTAGCAACCTTGTGTCTTTTTCTTTTCTTTCCGCTTGGCATAATTTTAATTTTTTAGTAACTAGTTAATATTCAGTTAATGTTCTTATTTTACTGCAACTTTAGTTTTTACTTTCTCTACAAAAGATTTTGAAGGTTTGAAAGCAGGAATGTTATGAGCAGGAATCTCAATTGCAGTGTTCTTAGAAATATTTCTTCCTGTTTTAGCAGCTCTTGTTTTAATGATAAAAGATCCAAAACCTCTCAGATAAACATTATCCCCATTATACATAGAAGTTCTGATCTCCTGCATAAAAGCTTCTACAACTTTCTGTGTTTCATTCTTTTCTGTTCCCAACTTATTTGAGATGGTGTTTACCAATTCTGCCTTTGTCATTTCCTTATTTTAATTTTAAATTTTAGGTGTGCAAATTTAGTTAAAAAAATTGAATACTAGCAAATTAGTGGCAAAATATTTTTATTCAAATCGTTGAGCTTTTAATGTGTACGCTGTATTAAGGTACTCTTTTGATAATTTAACAATAAAATAATGTAACGGGATAAAGGTACAAAAAATTAATGAACAAAATTTAATAAATGCCAATGGAGATAAGCTCTGAAGGGTTTTCTTATGGTTGTTTTAAAATAAATATACCGCTTCTGCCTCCATCTGTGATCCGGAATTTAAGACAAGGAATCTGAAACAAGAATTTTTTTATAAACTGGAATTATAATATCCATTTTCTACACAGAAACGGATAAGGTGAAGCTTTGTTTTTAATCCCAGCTTTTCTGTAAGCCGGTTAATGTAAGTATCAATAGTTCTCGTACTCAGATTGAGTTTTTCTGCAATTTCTTTATTACTGAAACCTTCATAGCAGAATCTCATCAGCTGTATTTCAGACGGAGAAAGCTCTTCCTGTCCCTTTTTCTGTCTGTCCATATACTCCTGTACAGCAAGAGGCTGCTGCTCCCAGTCTTTGGAATAGGCATGATAATCAAAATCATCGGAAGCAATGCTTCCTTTAATAATATCCTTGATAATAGTGCTCTTTTTCTGACAATAGTAGATATTGGGAATCTTGGAAAGGATTTCTGCCATATCTTCCTGGTAAGTACCGGAATACGTGATGATGGGAGTTTCCGAATTGTTTTTTCTGATGTATTTGATGGCTTCAATTCCGCTCAGTACAGGCATAAAGAGTTCTATAATGAACACATCTTCCTGCCTTCTGTAGATTCTGTTAACAAGCTCGTGCCCATTGTTACAGTCGTTAAGAAGCATATAAAAAGGATTTTCCATAAGTGTTTTGATCATTATTTTCTTAAAATAAAAATCGCTGTCAGCAATGGAGAAACGCACGGTATTAGATAGTATTTTACTCATTCTTAATATCGATTTGGCGAATGATATTTAAAATTTAGAGGTCTAATTTAGGAAAAACTTATCAAAGAGGAAATTAATATTAATTTAATCAGGGTTTTCACGAAACAGGTCTGGGGAAATTACGTATTGTGCATAAAATTTTTTTTTTATATTTTCACAGGCCAAACAAATCGCAAATTATGTCTTCTAACAGGGAAAAAAAATTAAACAAATCTGACGTCAGAGTAGGCATTTGGAAGTTTATTCTGTCTTTTGTTGTTTTATCGGTTGTATCTTTTTCGTGCTTATTTCTCTTCTTTAAGAGTTATGATATACAAAGGGAAGGGATCAGCCGGGAAGCGGAAGCCTATAAAGAACTCATGCTTCGAAGTGACGTACTGAGAGACCACATTGATGATATCTACGACAAAATGAACCAGCTTAGCATTAATAAGGTGGAGAATGATGTATTCCTCAGAACCAGTATTATGGATAACGTGAGAGATGCCAAAAATATTATGGGTAAAGACAGTACCCAGAGCTTCAAGCATTATGCTGTACTGATGAAGCAGATTGTACCCATGATGACTTTAAAAGCCAAGATCATTGAAGTAGAGTACCAGAAAAAAACCGTCTTAAGGGATCTGGATGAATGTATGGGTAAAATAAAAGTGACCAACAACGAGCTTAGAAAAGACCCTACGAGAAATTTCACAGGAAGTAAAAGAAGAAGATAAAAAAGAAAAGAAATGCAAGGACAAATCACACTATCTAAAAAAGAAAGGCATTATCAGTTTTTTTATTTAATACTGATGCTTGTGACGGCGATGTTATTTTTGGGAATCATCTTCTTAAAAGGATTTGTATCTCCCTTTTCTGATGAAGATGTAAGAGGAATTCAGAATCTGGAGCAGAAAGCAGAATTTGAACAGCACCAAAAAGTGGTTTTACCTATTATGGACAGCACTTATTCCATGATTACAAAACTTACCAATGACGGTCCGCAGCCATTTGTGGAGAATAATATTCAGCTGGGAGTAAATGATCTTAACAGCTATTTTAACGGAACAGATGTAGTAGACATCCGGAAAGATGCCTATCCTCAGATTGCTAAATTCTATAAAATGTACTTTGATGACAAAAAAGTGATCTCAACAACCTCAGAAGACATCAAGATTTTCCAGAAACAGGTAGATGAATGCAGAATCGGATTTAAAGATAAGCAGAACAAACTTTATCAGCGCGAGCAGGATCTGAAAGCAAGAATGCAGTAAGCAAAGAAATACTAGGAACTTTAAATAAAACACATCACAATTACTAACTATGAATTATTTTCAAAAGAACAAAAAGAACATTATTATCGGTGTAGTGGCAACGCTGCTCATTGCGGCACTGGTTGCACTATGGCTGCAGAAAAAGGTAATCCATTCTGCGGATGATATTGTTGGGGTAGTTTATCCGTCTTCACTGGCGGTAGGAGACACGCTTTTATTCGAAGATAAGACCCAATTTGCAAAAACCAAAAGATGGAATTTCGGAGACGGTACTACTTCAGACAAAAACAGCGGAATTCACTTCTATAATAAACCGGGATACTATCAGGTAAGTTTAATCGTAGACAATAAGTACACGAAATCCTTCCCTGTAATGGTAAGCGCAAGAAGCGTTCAGAAAGCAAAAGATACAGCAAAAGCAACCACTACTATCGAAGCCGCAAGTCAGGCAATGCAAAATGAAAACGTGCCTTTCCGTGCTGTTTCTGAAGCCAAGCAGTTTGCATGGAAATTCGGAGAAACAGGAAATACAGACTCTAAAGATAAGTTTACATTCTATTCTTATAAAAAACCCGGAGATTACGTAGTAACTCTATATACTGAGGAAACTCAGGAGCCTATCTACCACCGTATCAAAATTCTTCCTGCTTATGATGCTCTTGCAGAAGAGGAAGTATCGGTAGAAGATTCTTATGCAAAAGTAGATAACGATTTCAAATATCACCTGCAGCAGATTGCCAACGGAAACAGTTTCAATATGCATTACAATTATCTGTTGAAAACCTATCTGTGTAACAATGAAAACACGGTTGTAAAAGTGAATGACAGCAAAGTGAATAACTTCTACATGTACTGTGCCGGTCTGCAGTTTGACAAAAATACAGTGATTCAGACGGTAAAAGTAAATCTGGATGATACGCAGAACTGTGTAACCAAAGTAGAAATCAATCAAAGCAAATAATATCATCCGGTTGTACGGATGCGCCAATCATTAAAGATAAAATAGGATGAAAAATAAATTTCCTCTAGCAGCATATTATATAGGTTTATCAGTATTATTGACGAGTTGCCAGGTAAAACTGCCGTCAAAGAAAACCCCGGAGCCGTCACAATACGGTCAGGTGGATGCTTCCCCTGTCGTAAACGGTTATCCTAAAAAGTCAGTTCCATGGATCGTTATTTCAGACCGATCCAGAAATACGGCTTATTTGGATAAAGATGACGAGAAATCTTACAAAGAAGTAAAGTTCCTTGAGCCTTTAATGGTTTTAAAACATAGAGACGGAATGGTAAAAGTAGCAGAATATGTACCTGATGCTTTAATGAAAAAAGTTTCGTCAAAATCTATCAAAACATACGGATGGATTCCGGAATCTGATCTTCTTCTTTGGAACAATGCCCTGAGAAACGAAAAAACAGGATATCCTGTAAGAGTTGCCGTAGTACCTAATAACAGCGAAGTGATCAGAAGTGCTGAAAGATATTACAAAAATGACTCTATCATGGTGTTCAACTCACCAAGTCTCATCGAAGCAGCCAATGTTAAAATTCCAAACGGACAAATTGTATATGTTTACAAACAGGCTGAAAACAACAAACGATTTTTAGTAGGTAAAAAGCCTTCCATTGATATAGACAGTATTGGAAAAGGACTGTACGGATGGGTGAGCTCTAACGTAATTTCGAGTTGGGGAGAGCGTTCTGCTATCAAATTGAAAAACACAACAGGAATTACAGATACCACTTTAGGAATTCACGAAGGACATCCGGGAGGCTCAGCATCAGATGCAGAAAATAAAACAGCTATTCTTCTTACGGATGTTAACAGAAGAACACCGCTGGAAAATATTTTCCCGGTAAACCTTCCGTTAGAAGAAACACCTAGTCTTGATACTAAAACAAAATATTTTACCAATATTTTAGATTACAGCAAAAACTTTGTATCTAATGTATTAGGAGAGCCTATTTATTTTGACCGTTACAGAGAAATCACAGAAAGAGATAAAAACATCAATATCGTTTTTGCATTAGACGTAAGTGCTGCCAACGCACCTTATGCACCTATCGTAAAATCATTACTGCAGGATCTTCAGCTTAGATTCGAAAAACCATCTTATTTCAGCAATGTTAAATATGGTGTAGTTTTATACAAAAACAATCCTTGCGGAAATAATGTTTCTGTATCCAACTTAAGTTCAGATTACAGCAAGATCACTACGTTTATTGATCAGAAAACAAATGAAATGAACTGTGCAAGCACCAGCGGATATCAGCCGGTAGGAGAGGCCCTTACTGCAGCAGGAAACCTTCTTTCAAACGTTGCAGATGAAACCAATATTGTAGTAACTGTAGGTACTTCAGCTAATCAAAGCGGGAATATGTACAGTGTGATCAGTTCATTAACGCAGGCTCAGGCAAGACTGATCATGTTCCAGACCAGTGCAAGATCATCAGATAACTACAATGATTATGTATTGATGGCAGAAAATATTGTTACCAATACTGCCAAGAACATTGCAGAACTTAAAAAGCAAAAGATCATTAATCAAAATGATGTTCTTACTAAAAATAATTTCAGCTTAGTAGAAGGCGATGAAGGATTCTTCTCATTGGCTTACCCTAAACAGAGTATGTCTCAGGGATTCGTTATTTTCCCTAAAAAAGGGGATATTACTACACCTGGATTCCTGAAGAAATCTGTAGACAGCCTTATTGCCCAGGTTACCTTAGACAATCAGACCGTTGATAAATCTCTGAATGAATATTTCCATTCTTCAGTAGGAGCGGGAAGAACAGATGTGGATTTAAAATACAAATATCTGTATCCGGGACTTACCAACCCTGTTTCTGCGGGAATTGCCGCACAGCTGATTAATTATGGAAGCCCGTTCCTTGTGAAAGGATACATTCCAAAAGATCTGAAAGAATTTACGCCCGCCATAGAAAAAGGAATTCTTATTTCTGAATCAGAGTATGACAACCTGAAAGCATTCTATACTGAAGTATACAGAAACACTCAGGCAGACCGTGCAGACTTTAATCAGGCAAGAGCGGTGAAAGAGTATGTGAAGCTTCTGAAGAAATATAATCCAACCATAAAGTTCCTGGATAAAGGAGCACTTTATGAATTACCAATGTCTTACGCTATTGGAATGAGTACAGGATTTGACCTTTCTGAAGAAGAATTAATGGCTAAATATAAACTGAAAGGCTGGAAAAAGTCTAAAATCGTTCCTAATGAAACGGTGAAGAATTATTTCTACCATTATAAAAATTTAGCTGACAGATTGCTTGCCAACAGAAACAATCCTGCTGTAAAGATTCAGCAGAACGGGCAGACTTTCTACTGGCTTAATGAATACTTTACGCCATCAAGAATTCCTACAGAACAGCCGGAATACACAAAGCATTAAGAAATTCATTTTTTTTAATATCAAAAAGCAGAAGTACCTACTTCTGCTTTTTTTGTAATACCCCAACCCTCAAACCTTTTCATCCTCAAACTCTCCAACAAAACACCTTGTATCCCAATTATTTCTCCTCCCGGTGCAAAACTATTTTTTATCTTAAAATTGGGATTTAATTTAAAATGCCGTATTCATGGATATTATAAATAAGTGTGTAAATCTATGATCGTAGAATTACGATATGGAATCGTAGAACTACTACAATTTTTCAGATTTATCTTAAAAAGTTTTTTTTGGCGGAAAAGAGCCTCTATATTTGTTCTACAATCACCGAATCAAAAAATATTACTAACGATTAAAATTTATTAATCATGGCCGAAAGAAATTCAAGAGGAATCTTAAAATTCAACAATGGCGAAGGACAAAAGCTGTTGAAAATGAACTACAGTGTATCGAGATCTACAGACGTTTCAGGACGTGTAGCATCAGATCCTTCTAACGCGCTCATCAAGGTTACAGTAGAAGCTACTGAAAAATCTGATATACTGGAAAGCTTGTGAAATGGTAAATACAAGCCTACAGTAGGAGAAATTACCTTCAATAAGTCTCACGAAGAAGGAACATTGATTACCTTGAATTGGCAGAACGGATACGTAATTCAGCATCAGGTTGATTTCGATGCCATTGATAGTGACAGTATGCTGATCAGCTTCGTAGTAAGTGCAGAGACTATTGACTATGGTACTTCTCGGTTTGCAGGACTTTGGCCAACCAGCTAATATTTATACACATTATCAACATTCATAAGAAAAAAGACTGTCCCTATTTAGGCGGTCTTTTTTTGCCTGAAGGAAAGTACGATCATAAAAACTGATAAAAAGATTGATCCTTTAAAACTAAATAACCTTAAAAATATCAATGAACAAAATCACTGAGCATCTGAAATACCTTTCCAAACTATCCGCGGTCTTCATCATCAATATATTGAAAATCTATGCTATTGGAGCTATTTCAACCATTATTGTACTCGTCGTGGGAATCTATATTTTATCAGAAAAGCTGGGACCGTCTTTGGGGGACAGTGGTGCTGGAGGATTTTTGATAACTACTATTACAGCTAAACCTCTTTCAGTAAGCCTTTTCTATCTGCTGATTATTATTGCTCCATTTTTTACGTTTGCTTTTGCTACAAAATATGCAATGTCTGTAGTCATTAATAAATTACTTCAAGATCATTCAAAAACCATTGTAATACCTTTTATAGATAAAGTTATATCAGTATTTAAAGCGAAGCAGCCATCCGTGATCCGGACAAGCGCAGATTTTGCAATAGCTAAAATAAAGCTCTTGAATGAGTTCAAAAATAGCTCAGAAAACAAAATACTCAAAAAAATAGTAGGGTATGCCCTGAACAAAATAAAATTTGATGAACTGAATCTGGGAGATGAAAATGCTGACTTCTCAGAAATTATTAAAAAAACGCTGATGGAAAAACTATATGAACTGGCAGAACCTTCAGCCATGTTGTTCTATATCTACATCGGACTGCAATGGCTCACCCTGATTTTATTGTATTTTTTGAATATATAGAAGACAAGAGGGTTTAGAGTCACAATTTGTCATGAATTTATAACATACAATGAAAGGCTAAAAACAAAAAAATGCCGTTATTACTTCTCTAATTGAAGAATTAACTATCTTTATCTCGTTTAGAATAAAATATTTAATTTTAGCTGGACAGAATAAGAAATTTGATTCCCGGAAATACGACGGGATGAAAACAGATCAATACCATCAAATCTGAAGCACATATAACAGAACGCAAATATATTAATATAAGAAAATTATAAATGGGAGTACTAGTAACCAACGAAACCGTAAAGCAACTATTCCATATTGCACAGTCGATAGCGAAGGAAAATTATAATGGAACCTACGGAGGCCCGCACATTCTGCAGGCTCTGATGCATAAAGAT
This sequence comes from Chryseobacterium sp. 7, assembly GCF_003663845.1. Classification (NCBI taxonomy): domain Bacteria; kingdom Pseudomonadati; phylum Bacteroidota; class Flavobacteriia; order Flavobacteriales; family Weeksellaceae; genus Chryseobacterium; species Chryseobacterium sp. 7. Next base: position 23,436 of record NZ_RCCA01000003.1, on the reverse strand, counting down.
ATCGGACTTAATGAATTCCTGAAAAGTATAGATAAAGATCCCGGCTATTTCTACGAATGGGCAGATGTCCGCATTGAAGAATATCCAAAAACTAACCATCTTCCAGATGAAGTAGGGCAGGATGACGCCATAGATACTTTAATTGAAGAAGCTGATGATATCCGTTTAAAATTAGGATTGGATGAGATTACACCTATCTGTATTCTTACAGCCATTGTAAAACCACAGGTTGTATTCTCGCTTCAGCAGTTGAAGTCACTTCCGTTGAGAGAACATGAAATTTTCAACCTGTACAGAAAAGATACGCCATTTACTGTTTCTGAAGATGGTGATTTTTCATCCTTATTTTCAAATAACGGCTCAGATTATTCAGACAGCTCATTTCCTTCCATCAAAAGCTATTGTGTAGACAGAACAGCACAGGCAAGAAAAGGAGACATTGAAAATATTATTGGTAGAGATAAAGAACTCAGAATGCTGGTTGAAATTCTTTGCCGAAGAAGCAAACCCAATGTTATCATCATCGGAGAACCCGGAGTTGGAAAAACAGCTTTGGTAGAAGGTTTTGCAACAGAAATTATGAAAGGAAATGTTCCTGAAATGCTTAAAAACGGTACCCTTTTAGAACTGGACACCGGGGCACTTTTAGCAGGAACTTCTTACAAAGGTGAAATTGAAGACCGCCTGAAAAAAGTAATCAATGAATGCAAGAAAATTGAAAAAGCCATTCTTTTCATTGACGAAATTCACACCCTTTTAGACCCGAAAGGAAGCATCGGAAACGTTGCCAACCTTCTGAAACCAGAGCTGGCCAGAGGTGAAATTACCGTAATAGGAGCTACCACTCAGGAAGAATACAGAAAAATTATAGAGCCGGAACAGGCTTTCAACCGTCGTTTTGAAGTTTTGACTGTCCTTGAACCGGATGAAAAAACCTGCGTGAAAATGATTGATGTACTTCTTGAAGGCTATAAAAAACACCATGGTATCGAAGTTGAAAAAACTGCTCTTCCGGAATGTGTACGTTTAGCAAAAAGATATGCAAAAGGTAAAAAGTTGCCGGACGCAGCTATTGATCTATTAGACAGAACAATGGCGGCCATCAAAATGCTGGATGAGTTATCAGAAAAAGAATTGGACAGCTGGAAAGAAAGCTACGATGCTATCTTAACTGAAGAATATGCAGACAGTAAAGATAAAGCAGATGAGCTGATCTGGACCTACAACCTGTTAAGAGATAAAATAAGCCCAATTTTATGGGGTTCATTGAGTGAGCAGCCTGCAATTGACAATTCTATGCCGGTAGATCAGATTCAAAAAATTATTGAAGATACCTACGCAGAGCTTTTACAACATGCTGCAAAGAAAAGAGAAAAAGTAGACAGACTTGAATTGGCTGCTGTAATGGCAGCTAAAACCAATATCCCAATCGGGAAAATCCAGGCTCAGGAAAAAGAAAAACTCCTTAATATGGAATCTCTTCTATTAAACAGGGTAGTAGGCCAGGATCATGCGCTAAAAATCCTTTCCGATGCTATTGTTGAAAACCGAAGCGGATTGAATAAACCAGGCCAGCCAATTGGATCTTTTTTCCTTCTGGGACCTACCGGAACTGGTAAAACAGAGCTGGCAAAATCAATGGCAGAATTACTTTTCAATGATGAAAAGGCAATGGTACGCTTTGATATGTCAGAATTTAAAGAAGAACATTCTGCAGCATTGCTATACGGAGCACCTCCGGGATATGTAGGATATGAAGAAGGGGGTATGTTGGTGAATAAAATCAGACAGCAGCCTTATACCGTAGTTTTATTTGACGAAATTGAAAAAGCCCATCACTCAGTTTTTGATGTATTCCTTCAGATTATGGACGAAGGAAAAGTGCATGATAAACTTGGGAAAGAAGGAGATTTCAGTAACGCATTGATCCTGTTTACCTCCAACATCGGAAGTGAAGAAATTGTAAAACAGTTTGAAGAAGGCAAAATTCCGGAATCATCTTCATTGATGCAGATTATGTCGAATTCAGGACGGTTCAGACCTGAATTCTTAGCGAGAATTACAGAAATTATTCCTTTTGCACCAATCACGGAATCCATTGCAGAAAGAATCTTTAATATTCAGCTGAAATCACTTCATACTTCACTGACTAGATTAGGAATTACCTTGAAAATCAGTGATGATGCCGTAAGAAGCCTTGCATTAGGCGGATTCAGCAGTAAGTATGGAGCAAGACAGATCTCAGGAGTAATCCGTGCACAGCTTGCCAGACCTATCTCCAAAATGATTGTTAGAGAAGAAGTAAAATCCGGCCAGACCATTTATGTAGACTGGAACAAAGAAGAAGATAAAATTAGCTGGAAAGTAGAATGATAAAGCAGAAAGGCAGATCTGTAAATTTGTCTTTTTGCCCATAAATAAAACTAAAATGAAAACAATTGTCAGAAATATCTTTACAGGTTTTCTATTATTAGGATCCGTTATCTTGATAAACGGACAGTTTCTTGCCGCCTCCGACACTTCGGAAAGCAGTGTGAAAAAATACAAAGGAATCATTAATGCCAATAAAGATCTTGTAGAGTTTATAGAACAGCTGCTGCTACAGAAAGGGCTTCCCAAACATTTGAGAAACCTGGCGCTCATAGAATCTCATTTTGACAGAAATATCACCTCCGGAGCCGGCGCAGTTGGAGTCTGGCAGTTTATGACGGCACATGCCAACCAGTATGGACTTACGGAACAGGGACGAACCGATCTTTATAAAAGCACAAAAACAGCTGCTATTTCTTTAAGTAACCTGTATAAAAAATATAATAACTGGGTAACAGTAGTAGCTGCTTATAACTGTGGTGAAGGAAATATTGCCAAAGCAATGGAAGCTGCAGGCTCCTCCCAATACCATGAGTTTTATAAATACCTTCCGGCAGAAACCATTAATCATGTGAAGAAATACCTGAATGCATGCTATGCGACAGGAGAACTTCAGAGTGTATTGAATAACTATAATTCATCCAGAATCAATAAAGTTTTCTTTGAAGGAGACAGAAAGACAACTCAGGCAGCTCTCTCCGAAACGGAGATCAATGCCGGTTTCAGCTTAAAAGTTGTAGCAGATGAACTGAATATAGACGTAGATAAAATCCTGGCTTGGAATCCCGGAATTGTAGAAGAACTGCAGAGAAAAGGAGAAAGCTCCTTCTATCTCCCGGTTGATCTGATGCCTGATTTTTTACTTAGAAAGAATAAAATATTGGTTCGCTCCATAAAAGAAGGATCCAATACACAACAGTAAGTTTGTCTCAAATTAAAATAATAATGGCAGTCAGTTTTTTAACTGGTTGCTTTTTTTATGAACATCTGCTCTGTTAAATCATCTTAATTTTATACTAAAGAAATCTTAATATTTCTCGTTTAAGTGGAAAATTACTGTTTTTATTATTCTTTTCCATTAAGCTAAAATCCTCTATTAATAATGTTTTGAATGAATTTGTTAAATCCATTGTCGTAGAATTACTACAAGAAATCGTAGAATTACTACAATTTTTCAGATTTCCTTTTAAAAGCTTTTTTTAGCGAAAAAGAGCCTCTATCTTTGCTATACAATCACCGAATCACAAAATATTAACGATCAAAATTTACAATCATGGCAGAAAGAAATTCAAGAGGAATCTTAAAATTCAACAATGGTGAAGGACAGAAGCTGTTAAAAATGAACTACAGCGTATCAAGATCTACAGACGTTTCAGGACGTGTAGCATCAGATCCTTCTAACGCATTAATCAAAGTAACAGTAGAAGCTACAGAAAAGTCAGACATTCTTGAAAGCTTGTTAAATGGAAAATACAAACCGACTGTAGGAGAAATCACATTCAACAAATCCCACGAAGAAGGAACACTGATCACTTTGAAATGGGAGAACGGATATGTGATCCAGCATGAAGTAGACTTCGATGCTATTGACAGCAACAGTATGCTGATCAGCTTCGTAGTAAGTGCTGAAACCATTGACTACGGTACTTCTCAGTTCGCTGGACTATGGCCTTCAGCAGGTAAATAAGCCTATTCATCATCTTAGTAAAAATAAAATTGGTACAGAACAGTACACCCATCCGGGTATACTGTTCTGTTTTTTTATGTTATCTCAGCCTGTGCAATTGAAATGTGAAAAATCAGCGGTTTTTTACTTTCTTTATGATACTTTTTAAATATTTTATTTCCCTTTTTTGTGTAATAAATGGTTGGTTTTTATAAATTTACATTTGTGTTTAAAATATTTATTTATAGAATGTTATGTTTTGTTTTAAATCTTTTGTCGTAGAATTACGACATGAAATCGTAGAACTACTACACTTTTTCAGATTTCCTTTCAAAAGCTTTTTTTTCAAAATCAAGGGGGTTATCTTTGTTATATAATTATTGAATTACAATTTATTACTAACGATTAAAAATTTACAATCATGGCAGAAAGAAATTCAAGAGGAATCTTAAAATTCAACAACGGTGAAGGACAGAAACTGTTAAAAATGAACTACAGCGTATCAAGATCTACAGACGTTTCAGGACGTGTAGCATCAGATCCTTCTAACGCATTAATCAAGGTTACAGTAGAAGCTACTGAAAAATCAGACATCCTTGAAAGCTTATTAAACGGTAAATATAAGCCGACAGTAGGAGAAATCACGTTCAACAAATCTCACGAAGAAGGAACATTGATCACTTTGAAATGGGAAAACGGATATGTGATCCAGCACGAAGTAGACTTCGATGCTATTGACAGCAACAGTATGCTGATCAGTTTCGTAGTAAGTGCAGAAACTATCGACTACGGTACTTCTCAGTTTGCCGGACTATGGCCTTCAGCAGGTAAATAATCCCATAAACTTAAATAAAAAAGAAACAGTATGCCTTTTGGTATGCTGTTTTGCTTTTATAAAGGAATAATAATCAACAAAGAAACAGAGAACCATCGAAATAAAATAGAATTAATCAATTTTCCAAACCACTACCATTAAAAAACATTCTCCTTATCCCGCAACCCCGCACTCCGAAACCCTTCCCCAAACTACCAACTTTTACTCCTATTTTCATATATTTGTTCATTATTCAAAATATGGACGCAACAAAAGATAAAAGGCTGTTTCTCATCGATGCCTATGCGATGATTTTCAGAGGATACTACGCATTAATCAGGAATCCAAGACTTACCAGCAAAGGCCTGGATACTTCTGCCATCTTTGGTTTTACCAACTCTTTAATCGAATTAATCAGAAGAGAGAAACCTACCCATCTGGCAGTAGTTTTTGATGTAGGGCAGGCGAGTGTAAGAACTGATGATTATTCAGACTACAAAGCCAACAGAAGTGAGACTCCTGAAGCGATCAAAATTGCGGTTCCATACATTCACAAAATTCTGGAAGCAATGCATATTCCACGCCTTGGAGTAGAAGGATATGAAGCGGATGATGTTATTGGGACTATAGCATGCAAAGCAGAGAAGGAAGGTTATACCACTTTCATGGTAACTCCGGATAAAGATTTTGCACAGCTGGTTACTGATAAAATCAAAATTTATAAGCCAGGGCTAAAAGGCGGTGATATTGAAATTCTTGGAGTAGAAGAAGTAAAAGCAAAATACGAGATTGAAGATCCTAAGCAGGTGATAGATTTCCTTGCTATGATGGGAGATGCAGTGGATAATATTCCGGGACTGGAAGGGGTAGGAGAGAAAACTGCCATGAAATTCCTGAAAGAATTCGGGAACATCGAAACTTTATTGGCCAATACAGATAAGCTGAAAGGTAAACTGAAGGAAAAAGTAGAAGCTTCCGCAGAACGTGGTATTTTGTCTAAAAAATTAGCAACCATTATCTGTGATGCTCCTGTAGAATTCCATCAGGAACAATATGATCTTGAGACTCCGGATTTTGAAAAGGTAAAAGAAGTTTTTGATGAAATAGAATTCAGAAGACTTTACGAAAACCTTTACAGAGCTTTTGCTCCTGCAGCCACCGAAACAGTAGTGGTAAGCGAGGTAGAAGTGACACAGACTCCGTCAGGAACAGAAGTAAAAGGACAGGTTATGCAGCTTGATCTTTTTGCCAACTTTGAAGAATTGGAACAGGCTACTTCTACAAAATCCACCATTGAGAATAATGATCATCTTTATCAGTATATCGATAATCCAAAAGCTCAGAAAAAACTGGTAGATAACCTGCTGCTGCAAAAAGTTGTTTGTTTTGATACAGAAACAACCTCATTAAACGAACTGGAAGCAGAGTTAGTAGGGATGAGTTTCTCTTATAAAAAAGGACTTGCTTATTATATTCCTCTTTCTGAAAAAAGAGAAGAAGTGTTGCAGACCTTGGAGATTTTCAGACCGTTTTTCGAAAAAGAAGATCTGCTGAAAATTGCACATAATCTTAAATATGATTATAAAGTTTTAAAGCAATACGACATCACCGTAAAAGGTGCCATGTTTGATACTATGATTGCCCACTACCTGCTGAATCCGGACGGAAGACACGGGATGGACTATCTTTCAGAAGTGTACCTGAACTACAAGCCGGTATCTATTGAAACTATTATTGGGAAGAAAGGTAAAAAACAGGGCAGTTTCAGAGATGCTGATATAAGAACACAGACAGATTATGCGGCGGAAGATGCAGATATCACTTTCCAGTTGTATGAGCTTTTCGCACCACAGCTGAAAAAAGAAAATCTAGAAGAACTTTTCTTTAATATTGAAATGCCTTTGATGGAAGTTCTTGCAAAAATGGAATTGGCAGGGATTTCTCTGGATGAAAAATGGCTGGCACAGGAAAGCGTTGACCTTGAGAATGATCTGAAGCAGCTGGAAACGAAGATTTTTGAGCTTTCAGAAGAAGAATTCAACATGAATTCACCTAAACAGCTGGGAGAGATTCTGTTTGAAAAATTACAGCTGGATCCAAAAGCTAAGAAAACAAAAACAGGACAGTATGCAACCTCGGAAGATGTTCTTCAGAAACTATCATCAAAACATGAGATCATCAAGCATATTCTGGAATACAGAACCTATCAGAAATTAAAATCAACCTATGTAGACGCTTTGCCTTCACAGATTGAGAAAAAAGATAACAGGGTACATACCAACTTCTCACAGACCACAGCTGCTACAGGCCGTTTGGCGAGTGTAAACCCGAACCTGCAGAATATCCCGATCCGAACAGTGAGAGGGCAGCAGATTCGTGGAGCCTTTGTTTCAGGAGAAGGAAAGAAGATTATTTCTGCCGATTATTCACAGATCGAACTTCGTTTGATTGCTGAAATTTCAGGAGAAGATAACATGATCAAAGCTTTCCAGGATGGTGAAGATATCCACGCTTCCACAGCGGCTAAACTCTTTAAAATTCCTTTGGATGAGGTTTCCAAAACCCAGAGAAGTCAGGCTAAGACCGTAAACTTCGGGATTATCTACGGACAGGGAGCTTTTGCTTTGGCAGAACAAACCGGATTGTCCCGTACAGAAGCCAAACAAATGATCGAAGCGTATTTCGAAACCTATCCGAAATTAAAGGAATATATGGCAGAACAGGTGAGTAAAGCTCGTCAGTTAGGCTATGTAGAAACTATTTTAGGTAGAAAGCGTCATTTGAAAGATATCAATTCCAATAATTTCGTAGTAAGAGGTCATGCAGAAAGAAACGCTGTGAATGCGCCCGTTCAGGGAAGTGCCGCAGATGTTGTAAAGCTTGCCATGATCAAAATAGACAGAGAGCTTGAAGAACAACAGCTTAAAACAAAAATGCTGCTTCAGGTACATGACGAATTGATATTCGAATCTCCGGTAGATGAGATTGAATCCGCTTCAAAACTGATCAAAACCGAAATGGAGAATGCCTTAAAGACACAGGTTCCTCTATTGGTAGAAATTGGAGTAGGAGATAACTGGTTAGAGGCACATTAATCAATACGATTTATTCTTAACAATAAAAAAACTTCCGTCTTTAGGCGGAAGTTTTTTTTTATTAGGGTCATGAGATCTTTATTTTTTTTCTGCAGAATCATAAGCACTGCTTACAACATCATCCAGTGAAACATGTTCAAATAAATATCTCTCTCTTTTTACCTGAGCTTTTTGTGTTGTTGATGGCATTTCCTCTTCCATTGTATTGATGCTCTCCAGTGTAATTTTACCTTTCATTGGCTCGTAATAGAGTGCAGAATGAGAACCGGCTCCCATATTATAAGTTTCAATATAAGTAAGAATCAGGTGATTATCAATATATTTAAATTTACTGAATTGATTGCCGTTGGGCCCGATATCGTAGAGATTGATATTCAATGTTCCCTTATTAATACTGATATCTTCAGTTTCGTGCATTTTATAACCTGATCCATTATACTCTTCAGGAAAAACGGTTTCAGAACTTTTAAATAAACGGTACGTTTGATCAGGATTTTTTAAAAGAATAATCGTCTTTCTCTGGGCTAAAGTGTCCTCTTTTTCTCTTAAAACGAGAGCTTTATCTTCAAGACCATCCTGATTGAGATCGCCTTCAGCTTCATATTGAATTTCATACTGATTTGAAACAAAATCTGAAATGTGTTTTCCAGCTGTTGATGATTCTTTTACAAGTTGTGTTGAATCTTTTTTTATAGTGGGTGAAGAACTTTTTGGTGCATCTGCTTTGGTTTTATCGCAAGAATAAACGATTAAAGAAGACAAAATTAAAATAGAAATGATTTTTTTCAATGGTTGTTGTTTTTAAGCTGCAAATCTAGCTTTTATTTTCTGATAATGTAAAAGCAAAACACACAAACATCCCAGAAAAATAACCGGAAAAAAAGAAAGCGATATAGTATATTGAATCTCTGTATTGAAGTCATAAGTGCTCCATGAGGACTCTCTGTCTACAAATAGCGAGTAATTCCAAAATAACCAGACGAAGATCAGCAGAAAAAATTCAAGACTAACTTTGACCAATATCTTTTTAAAGGAAAAAGAGGAAATACAGCACTCAGAAAAATACCGGTGATCAATGACATCAATAATGCATCTTCAACAAACCGACATTCCAGGCAACCACTTGACATACGGTCTGAAAATGTTCCCATTGACCAGTAAAATTGTACAAATGTAACTGCGGAAATAAGAACTGTACCAATGGACAGACTTTTCAGAAATGAGTAGAGCCGATGAGGTTTGGATTGTTTGACAATGAGATTTCTCTCCATGATATAGTTTACAGATTAAATGATCACTTTCTATGTCATTTCAGAATCTTTGATCAATAACAGATGACTACATTGCTGAAACCACCTGTTATTAATGACATTATTAAATATCATATTCTATTTCACCCACATAATGCAGCGAAAAATCATCATTTTCCACAGAAATAGGATTGGGAATCACAAATCTTGTTGCGAAAATGATAGCATTCACAGGAGTGTCTAAACTTAATTCATTCAGTTTTCTTTCCAGGATCGGAAGCCATTGGTCAGCATAAGAATATTCTGCAAACTTGTCATAAAGGCTAAGACTTTCATCCTCGAAGCCATATTCTATAAAATCATCATCAAACCATTTGATGTTCTGAGATTCGGCAAACTTGGAAACATACTGATCATCAGTTTCTTCCTCTATATAATAATTTTCATCTTCTTCTATGAAACTGTAAAAATCTTCTTCATTTTTGAAATATCCTAACCAGAAATGTGAAATTTCTTTATCCATAATACTATTTTTTATTCTAATCTTTTTGATTGTTTACTTATATCAATGACTTTTTCAAGCCGGGAAAGTCTTGTCTTTTCCTGTTTGGCACTTGTGATCCAGTGGATAATAACCTTTTTGTATGACGGAGCCTGACTTTCAAAAAAATCCCAGGCAGCCGGATGATCCATAAACTGTTCCTGATAAATCCTATCAAGTGAAACATCCGCTTTTTCATGAGAATAAATCCCGGATTTGTCCTCTTTTCTAAGATCGAATGCTTTTTGCCCCGCAGAAGTCATTAGCCCTGCTTTGGTAAGCTGTTCAACCTTTTTTATATTAATATTGCTCCAGATACTGGATGATTTTCTTGGCGTGAAGCGTATAGAATAGCTTTCATGATCTATTGACTTTCTTACACCGTCTATCCAGCCAAAGCACAAAGCCTGATCTACAGATTCAGACCAGGTCATAGAAGGTTTTCCACTGCCGGTTTTGTAGAACCCTGTCAGGAGTTCTCTCTCATCTTCGTGGTGCTTCTCCAGCCATTCTCTGAATTTTTCTTTTGTTGAAAAAAATGTAGGTTCCATAACTCCTGTACTTGCCTTTTCCATTGAATCTGTAATATTACGAAAGTTTTCAGTCAAATAAAATCTTATTGCCCTAAACAAAGTTAAGGGATCGCATTACAGATGATTTTTTTGTTGTAATTTTATTCTACGCTTAAATTTTAAAAAATGGATTTTCTTCAGGACCATTACGCTGTTAAAAACGAATTATTGCTTATTCTTATCTCCGTTATTTTAGGATTGTTCATTGGTGCTGAACGAGAATACCGCAATAAATCTGCCGGACTTAGAACCTTTATTCTGGTGTGTTTCGGGGCCTGTCTGTTTACCATACTTTCCATCAAAATAGGTGTAGCCAATCCGGATCGTCTGGCAGCCAATATTATTACCGGAATCGGATTTCTGGGAGCTGGTGTTATTTTTAAAGGAGATAATAAAATTGAAGGAATTACCACTGCAACTACCATTTGGGCTACAGCTTCCATAGGAATGGCAGTAGGCTCAGGATATGTTTATATTGCCATGCTGGGAACTGCTTTGGTGTTGATTATTTTGAGCGCCTTAACCTATTTGCAGAATTTTATTGACAATTATAATAAAATCAGAGAATACAGAATAGCAGTCAACAGCTCAGGAGATATTCAATATTGTGAAAATATATTTAAAGAAAACCATTTGGCTTATCTCATGATCAGACAACAGTATTCACAGGAAGGTTTTACGGTTATCTGGAGAATTACAGGGAAAAACAGCCATCATGAAGGATTAACCAGGCGTTTGGTAGATGATCCTAAGATTAAGGCGTATCAGTTTTAATAGTGTAGTAGACAAAAAAATAAAGGCCGAAGCCTTTATTTTTATTTTTTCTTGAATACATAAAGATCCTTGTTCGGTCCATCAATTTCTTTTCCTTCCATATCCAGCTGTATCAGCATATTTTCCCCCACTTTGTATTTGTAGTTGGCAGATTTTCCTTTTAAAGTAATCATGCTTCCCGTAGCATCCCACGCAAAAGTTCCTTTATCCTGATTTTTTGAATTTCTGTCAAGATATTCTTCACTAATGCTGAATGTTTTGTCATTGTTCAAGGTTAAAGAAGTCTTGATTCCCGGGCAGTCAGCACAAGGAACTGTCGCTTCATAAGTTCCTGCCCAGTCCAATGCATTTTCAGAGGTATCACCAGCTGCTGTCGGCGTTGCTTTAGTGATGCTGTCTGTAGAGGCAGGTTGCACAGCTGTAGCAGAATCTGTTGTGGCAGCCGTAGTTTCGGCAGTTTCTTTTTTAGTACATGAAGCCAGGAATAGAGCGGATATCATTCCCAACATGAGCATTTTGCTTTTCATCATAATAATTTATTTAAGGATGTTTTTTTAATAATAATGTGATTTCCAAGGAACAAAAATTAAGCCAGAGGAGAGGGGAAAGGATGAGGAAATAGTGAATGGTCAATAGTCAATTCGCTTCACTTGTCAATTTTTAATGAATTTATGATCAGCAGGGAGTTTCGTCTAATCATAAACATTCACCATTCACTTGCGAAGCAAAATTCACTATTGACTGTCCGTCTTTTCAAAAATGACCTCATAATAACTTTTCCAGCCGTTTTATGAAGCCTATTCCTATTTTTCTTTGTAAATTGGGGCAAAATTTTGATTATGACAAAAAAGATACTTTTATCTGTATTTCTTTTGCCTGCTGCAATGGCATTTGCACAACAATATGGCGGAATGTGGATCCCTACAGAGCTGAATGAAAAGGAAATGAAGGATTTGGGAATGAAGATCTCTGCAAAGGATATTTTCAACCCTCAGAAACCAAGCATTAAAGATGCGGTAGTACAGTTTAATGGCGGATGTACTGCAGAAATTATTTCGCCTAAAGGATTGCTTTTAACAAACCACCATTGTGGTTTCAGCCAGATTCAGGCGCATTCTACCGTTCAGAATGATCTTCTTTCTAACGGTTTTTGGGCAAAAAATACAGCAGGGGAACTTGTTAACCCGGGATTAAAAGTAGATTTTATTGTAGATATAAAAGAAGCTACTGATCAGATTTTAGAAGGTACAGACAATCTTACGGAACCTGAGCTTACTAAAAGGATCAACAACAATATTGAGGTGTACAAAAACGCTCAGAAAATTGAACCTTACCAGTCGATCATGGTAAAGCCTATGTATTATGGAAATAAATACTATGCTTACACCATCGAAACATATAAAGATATCCGTCTTGTAGGAGCTCCGCCTCAAAGCATAGGGAAATTCGGTAGTGATACAGATAACTGGGTTTGGCCCAGACATACCGGAGATTTCTCTATGTTCAGAATCTATGCAGACAAGAACAACAAACCTGCAGAATATTCAAAAGACAATGTACCTTACGTTCCAAAACACTATTTACCGGTTTCTATAAAAGATAAAAATGAAAACGATTTTACTTTTGTATTCGGATTCCCGGGAAAAACTACGGAATATCTTCCTGCAGTTGGTGTAGAGAAGATCATGAAGGATATTGACCCTGCAAGAATTGCGGTACGTGATGTGGCTTTGAAAACATTAGACGAAAAAATGCGTGTTGATAATGAAACTCGTATTAAATATGCTTCAAAATATGCTTCTGTAGCCAATTATTGGAAAAAATGGATCGGTGAAGTGGAAGGATTGAAAAAATCCAATGCGGTAGAAAAGAAAGTAATGTATGAAGGTTCTTTGGTCGCTAAAAATCCTGAGATCAAAACTACTTTGGATCAGCTGAATAAATTGTACAATGATCAGGCTCCTTATGCATTAAACAATGCTTACTACACGGAAGTAGTGAAAAATGCAGAAACATTAAAGCTTGCCGGAGATTATTATGATTTCGTAGCTTCTGTAGAAGCCGGAAGAATGGATGAAAAAGAACTTTCCAAGTTAAAAACAAAATTAACTTCTTTCTATAAAGATTACAGCGCAGAGCTTGATGCTAAAGTAACGGCGAAACTATTGGCTTTATACACTAATAAAACAGCGCCACAGTTTTTACCAGCCGGATTCATTAAATATAAAGATGAAAATGCCAATATTCCTGTCATTGAAGATATGTCTAAAAACTCTATTATCACAGGAAGAGCTGCTGTAAACGGAGGAGCATTAACTACAGATATTGACAAAGCATTTTCTAATCAGGATAAATTAATCAAGACTTTAAAGAAAGACCCGATTTACCAATTATATGTTTCCATGAGAGAAACGTATATGAAAACTGCAGATCCGCAATACACTTCAATGCAGGCAAAAATAGATGCCTTACAGAAGAAGTTTATGGCGCAGCAGATGCAGACGGATAAAGACAGAAAATTCTTCCCGGATGCGAACTCAACACTTCGTGTAACGTATGGTAAAGTAAAAGGTTCTACGCCTAGAGATGCCGTTTCTTACGGATACCAGACTCACCTTGCTGGTGTGATGGAAAAATATGTTCCGGGAGATTATGAATTCGATGTTCCAAAGAAGCTGATTGATCTTTATAACAAAAAAGATTTCGGAATCTATAAAGATAAAACAGGAGACGTTCCTGTAGGATTCACTGCTACCAACCACACTACAGGAGGAAATTCAGGAAGCCCGGCACTTGATGCGAACGGAAACCTTGTGGGATTAAATTTCGACAGACAGTGGGAGGGAACAATGAGTGATATCAACTATGATCCGCGTTTCAGCAGAAATATCATGGTAGACACGAAATACATCCTTTTCATCATCGAGAAGTTCGCAGACTCCAAGTGGCTTGTTGATGAAATGAAGATTATAAAATAATTTTTAAAAGTTATACCTTTAAGAATCTATTTGAACTGAGTTTTGAATAGATTCTTTTTTATTTAAATCAAGATGAAAGAAAGGATCATTAATGTTTTGGCAGCTTTTGAATCTGAAAATATCGGGAAATCTTTTCCGCTGGATTACTGTCTGCCCCTTTATCACAGTGTTTCAGATAAAGAACTTTCCCATATAAAACACGTGATCCGTTATAAAACGACAAAACAGTTTGAAAACGATCTGGATCATTTGTCAAAGAATTTTCAGTTTGTAGACTGGCAGGAGTTTAAAGCATTTACCGCCCGAAATTTTAAACCTAAGAAAAAGATTGCTTTACTCACTTTTGATGATGGTTTCAGGGAATTTTATGATGTTGTGGCACCCATTTTGGAACGAAAAGGAATTTATGCCTGCAATTTTGTAAATCCGGCTTTTATAGATAATAAAGATATGATGTTCAGATGCAAAGCAAGCCTTCTTGTTGGTGCTGTTGAGAAAAACAAAACTATAGATCCGGAAGTTTATCGTATATTTTCTCTTGACAATCATGTGGAAAAAGGTATTTTACAGAAGAAAATTTTATCAGTCAATTATCAGGGAAGAGATATTTTGGATCAGCTTGCGGAAAAACTTGAGATAGATTTTCAGGCGTATGCAAAAGAACATCAACCTTATTTAAGTACAGAAGAATTAAAAGAGCTCACCCGAAAAGGTTTCGGAATTTCTTCACACAGCTGGGATCATCCAAAATATGGAGACTTATCTTTGAAAGAACAGATGGAAACTACAGACAAGACTTTTGCTTATTTAAAGAAAAATGGTTTCCTGTACGAAAGTTTTGCCTTTCCGTTTACAGATTTTGAAGTGAAGAAAGATTTTTTTGATGAACTTTTTAAAAATGAAGAAATCTATTGCAGTTTCGGATGCGCAGGAATAAAGCTGGACAGTGTGAAAAAAAATTTCCAGAGGATTCCAATGGAAATGGGAGAGAGCGGAGCACAGATCCTGAAAAAAGAAATCGCTTATTTCAGACTGAAAAACCTGATCAATAAAAATACGATTATAAGAGAATGATAACGCTGAAAACGTTTAACAGAAAAGAACTGGAAGATTTTATATACTCCGGAACTTTCCAGCAATATGATTTTCTCCCGATTACAAAGCACCGGGCTTTATCCCACCTGAAAAATCCTAAGGCAGCAGATGGAGACACACTTCTTATTCTTGCTTTTTATGAAGAAAAGCTGATAGGTTACGTAGGATGTTTCCCAGACCGTTTTGTTGTTGCCGGTAAAGAAATCCGTTACGCATGGCTGAGTACTTTATATGTAAATCCCGAATATAGAAAGAAAAGACCGGCAAAAGCTCTGTTGAAAAAGGCTTTTGAAGAATACGAAGGCAGAATTGCCATTACGGAATTCACCAAAGAAGCGGAAGCGCTCTACAATATTATGGGGGTTTTTGAATATGTCTTTCCTAAGGAAGGGAAGAGGTATTATTTCAAAACCGATGCAGCTAAGATTATTCCTGAAAAAAAGCCAGGAGTAAAACCTTTGAAACCTCTGTTTAAGACGTTGGATGCCGCTGCCAATTTATTCATCTCAATCAAGAATCTACCTGTCAGGAAACCGGATTTCAAATATGAAATTATTGATCGTATAGATAAAGAAAGTGCTGATTTCATCAATGCGTTTCCAGGAGTACGCAACGCAGACGAAATCAATACTTTTATAGATCATTCATGGGTTTTGGAAGGAAAGAAAGATGAGAGATATCTTTTTTCAAGTTTTGCAGATACTTTTACCTATTTCTGGATCAAGATTTTTGATCATAATAATAAGCTTAAAGCTTGTCTACTGTTACAGCTTCGTGACGGGTATCTTAAAGTTCCTTATCTTTTTTCGACTGCTGATTTAAATGAAGCCGTTCAGTTTTTAAATTATTTCATTGTTTCGAATAAAATAAAAGCATTTACAAGCTATCAAACTAAGCTTAATGAAGTGATACAACAATCGAAAGCATTTTCTCCTGTCTACAAGCGGGATTTCCACAGAGAATATCTCTTTCATAAAAACCTGTTGGAACTTCTTCCGAAAAATTTTAACCCCAATTACCAGGATGGAGATGGGGATTGTATGATGACGTAAAGTAATAATGAATGATAAATTATGAATTATAAGTTATGAGTTATGAGTTATGGAATCATCATTCGTCAATTATCATTTATAAAAAAAACAAACCGCCCGATAGAGATATCAGGCGGTTTGTTTTTTTTAATGTCCAAAGATATCTTTCAGACTTACTTCTTTAAATGTTCCCATCTTATTGACAGCGTCCATATCAAGGTTTTCTTTTTTACCGATAATGGCTGTGTTGAAATGTACAGATTTGATTCTTGTCTTATAAAACTCTGTCAAATCTTCAAATGTAAGATCCTGGATCTGCTCATAGATATCTTTTCTGAAATCATGATAGATATTGAGCTTTTTCAAATCTAATGTGTTGAAAAATATATTTTCACGGGTGACTCTTGTAGATACAATTTGTTTAAGGGATGCATTTCTTGCATTTTCAAACTGAATAGGTACTTTAGGAAGTTCTTCCATCAGCTCGTTCAATGTGTCAACAGCAATCATAAGCTTGTCTGGCTGTGTTCCGATATAAGTAGTAACATAATCAGGATGCTTAATTTCCGAATTGGCTGCATATGAAACATAAGCAGTATAAGCAAGACTTTTGCTCTCTCGCATTTCCTGGAAAACAATGGCAGATAATCCTCTTCCGAAATATTCGTTGAATACATTTACTTTACCGAAATATTGTGGATTCACCTCACTTCCTTTTCCTATTTTGCTCATTTCTACCTGAACCATATCATAATTAACAAAATAAACATTCCCTCCTGTATCAGGCTCAGGATATTGTTTGGCTTCAGGGATCAAAACGCTCTCTGTTTCAATATACTTATCAACATAACCATTGAAATTTTCAAAATCTTTACCATAAAAGAAGATTTGATAAGGAGATTTAAAAAGATTTGTTATTCTATTGGTAAATGTTTCAGCAGTACTGCTTTCGAGCTCTTCTTTAGAAATGATATCTGTAAAACGGGAAAAGGTACCCAATTTTGTATAATTAGTAAGGGCAGTCATAATACGGTTTTTATCCTTTTTAATGGCTTGACGGTTTTCTATGACACTTTTTACAAATTGATTGTAGATATCCTGGTCCGGTTTTACATCTGCCATCCAGTGCTGAAGCAACGCTATTCCTTTTTCTATATTTTCTTCCAGTCCGCTTAAGGTAATGGTGAGTTGATCATGCAATGTTTTGAAATCATTGGTGATCCCGATTTTGAAGAATTCCTTTTTTAAATCTTCAGGCGAAAACTGATCGGTTCCCAAATACTGCAGAAATTGAGTTGAAATAGCCAAATCTCTGTCATTGTCACTTCCAAAAGGGAAAATAAAATGTACCTGGGCGATATCGTTATATTTATTTTTAACAAAGCTCAGTTTCTTTCCTTTTATGTCAGCAGTAGTAATTTCTTTATGATAGTCAATGAATACAGGTTGTATATCCTCCGTTTTATCCGCTAAAATTTCCGTTAAAAACTCAGACTGGCTGTCACGGTTTATTTTAATAGGTGTAATTCCTGGGTTTTCCACTCTGATTAGCCTGTCATTAACGCCTTTTTCCTTATCAACGATAACATAGTTTTCTTTGAAAAAATCATTGGCAAAGTTCACAATGTCTTCCTTTGTAAAGGAAGCATATTCATCCATTTCGTTCAGCTCCTGTTCCCAGGTTCTTCCTTTTATATACGTGTCATAAAGATTGGTGGCCAGCCCCTCCGTTGTTTCCAGAGCTTTCATCCTTTGAAGTTTGAAATCATTAATGATGGCGGGTAGCATCCAGTCCGGGAAATCTCCTTTTTTGATCAATTCAACTTCTTCCAGTACAATATTCTTGGCCTCTTCCAGTGTTTGAGTTTCTTTTGGAACGGCGACGATGGAGAAATATCCATATTGCTTCAGTCCTACAGAAAAAGCCTGTGCCCAAAGCATTTTTTGAGTCTGATTGATGTGAAGATCCAGTAATCCGGCTTCTCCTCTGTTGCTGAGAATATTGGCTGTAATATCCGCCAGCATGGCTTCACAGGTTCCATAGTTATCTGTTCTCCATGCCAGCTGAGTGCGTGGAGTAGTAGGACTTTGTACTGTTCTTTTTATAATTTTTGTTATCGGCTTTTCAATAACAGGCGATTTTTTAGGAAGTTCCTTATAAGGTAAGGTTCCAAAATAAGTGTCAATTAATTGAATGGTTTTTTCAAAATCAAGATCCCCTACCAATACCAAAGCATAATTATTAGGAACATAATACTCATCAAAATATTTGTGAATAGCCTTCATAGATGGATTTTTCAAATGTTCCGGTTTTCCTAATGTCGTTTGTTGCCCATTGGGATGAGTAGGAAAGAGGGCGTCCATTAATTCATAATTAACAAGCCTTGAATCATTATCCTGCGCCCTGTTGAACTCCTCATATACAGATTCCAGCTCAGTATGAAAAAGACGAAGGACAATTTCAGAGAATCTTTCCTTTTCAATCTTCAGCCATTTCTCAAGCTCATTATTTGGAATATTATTTTTGTAAACTGTTTCATCAAACCAGGTATGAGCATTCGTTC
Organism: Chryseobacterium sp. 7; assembly: GCF_003663845.1. NCBI lineage: Bacteria > Pseudomonadati > Bacteroidota > Flavobacteriia > Flavobacteriales > Weeksellaceae > Chryseobacterium > Chryseobacterium sp. 7. The sequence continues at coordinate 4,686 of NZ_RCCA01000003.1, read as the reverse complement.
CACTGGCTCCCAGAGAAGAAATAGATTTATCATATTCATTGGCGATGGCATATTGACTGGCTTCCTGAGAAACTTCGTCTATCTTTTTATAAATCTCTTTTTTCTTTTCAGGATCCTGTTCTGCCTTGTGTTTTTCATACAGTTCAGAAATCTGATCAAGAAATACCTTTTCTTTTTCCCAGTTTTGGGTTCCTATCTTAGATGTGCCTTTAAACATCATATGTTCTAGGTAATGAGCCAATCCTGTATTATCAGACGGGTCATTATTGCTTCCCGTTCTTACCGGAATAAAAGTCTGTATCCTTGGAGAAATAAAATTTTGGGCAAGAAAAACCTTTAATCCATTTTTCAAGGTATAGATTCTGACTTTATTTTCGTCGTGGGTTACCGTAATATATTCGTAATTGTTTTTATCAGTATGAACCGTTTCCTTATATTTTCTTTCTGTCATATAAAACTCATTTCATTCCTTAGAATCCGGAATGTCTTACAAATGTAAGCAATCAAAAAAGGATGATGCAGGTTTTTAGAGCAATTGCATCTATTCTTATAGTTGAAAACTTAAATCACGAAAAGAAAAACCACTGTTAGGCATAGATTAAGATCAATTACTCTGGATTACTTTTATATATTATAATATACCCTTTGTCACTCATTACGCTCTCCAACTCTCGAACATTTTCAGGAGCTTTATCCTGCTATCCATTCATACTCCTCGCGCCTGCGCTTTGCCACGCTCAATCCTTCGGGCTCTCCAATGCAAGCTGTGGGGTAACCATTTCTATCAGGGCTAGGGGAGGATCAATTATAAATTATGAATGATAAATGAAATGATGAATGATGAGTGATGATGATATTGAGTTTTCAGGTTATTATTATCAATATTATCTCATTGGCTTATTCTTTATATTCCTGACGATTTTCTGTTCCCACCAAAAATTATCACTGCTTTATATATATTAGCTGTATCATGATCTGTGTAAATCTGTGTAATCCGTGGTTATTAAAAATATTCACCCCAACTTATCCTTTCTATATAAAAGCTATAAAATGGAAGTTTTCTAGAAAGATGTCTACTATTATATATTATATATTATATATAGGTATACCTTCCATTACCCATTACCCATTACCCATGAAAATCCCCTCCCACGCTCAGACTCTCCCGCTCTCCCACCCACCTTCCCCTGTATTCCAAACAAATGTTTAAAATTTTTCTCTCTGCGTTCCAGGGTCTTAGGGCTAAATATTACGGGAAGGTGAAATTTATGTTAAATAAAGTTGCTTGGTGTGTGGTAAGTTTCTATCTTTGCCCCACTGAAAAACGAAAGAGATTCGGTAGCGCAGAAGAGCTTTTAGATAAGCAAAAACAGTATTACTTCAAAAAGAAGCAGACGAAAAAAACTTGAAAATTTTTCAAAAAAAAGTTGTCAGTTAAAAAAGAGTTTGTATCTTTGCAGTCCCAATTAGAGGGAGCGCAGGAGTGAAGGGATTGAGGTTATGAGAGGGATTAAGGTTACTAAAAAAACTTTAAAATTTTCTTTCAAAACATTTGGTCATTACGAAATAAAGTTTTACTTTTGCACTCGCAAATACGGAGCGACACTGACAGAGAGATTGCTTCGTTACAAAGCGGAAGAAGAAAAGATCATTGACATACAATATAACAACCAAGTAAGGAAAAACTAAAGCGTTAAAAACTTTGAGTGAGTCAGACAAACATACAATGGAGAGTTTGATCCTGGCTCAGGATGAACGCTAGCGGGAGGCCTAACACATGCAAGCCGAGCGGTAGAGTTTCTTCGGAAACTTGAGAGCGGCGTACGGGTGCGGAACACGTGTGCAACCTGCCTTTATCAGGGGGATAGCCTTTCGAAAGGAAGATTAATACCCCATAATATTTAGAATGGCATCATTTTAAATTGAAAACTCCGGTGGATAGAGATGGGCACGCGCAAGATTAGATAGTTGGTGAGGTAACGGCTCACCAAGTCTGCGATCTTTAGGGGGCCTGAGAGGGTGATCCCCCACACTGGTACTGAGACACGGACCAGACTCCTACGGGAGGCAGCAGTGAGGAATATTGGACAATGGGTGCGAGCCTGATCCAGCCATCCCGCGTGAAGGACGACGGCCCTATGGGTTGTAAACTTCTTTTGTATAGGGATAAACCTACCCTCGTGAGGGTAGCTGAAGGTACTATACGAATAAGCACCGGCTAACTCCGTGCCAGCAGCCGCGGTAATACGGAGGGTGCAAGCGTTATCCGGATTTATTGGGTTTAAAGGGTTCGTAGGCGGATCTGTAAGTCAGTGGTGAAATCTCACAGCTTAACTGTGAAACTGCCATTGATACTGCAGGTCTTGAGTGTTGTTGAAGTAGCTGGAATAAGTAGTGTAGCGGTGAAATGCATAGATATTACTTAGAACACCAATTGCGAAGGCAGGTTACTAAGCAACAACTGACGCTGATGGACGAAAGCGTGGGGAGCGAACAGGATTAGATACCCTGGTAGTCCACGCCGTAAACGATGCTAACTCGTTTTTGGATTTTCGGATTCAGAGACTAAGCGAAAGTGATAAGTTAGCCACCTGGGGAGTACGTTCGCAAGAATGAAACTCAAAGGAATTGACGGGGGCCCGCACAAGCGGTGGATTATGTGGTTTAATTCGATGATACGCGAGGAACCTTACCAAGGCTTAAATGGGAAATGACAGGTTTAGAAATAGACTTTTCTTCGGACATTTTTCAAGGTGCTGCATGGTTGTCGTCAGCTCGTGCCGTGAGGTGTTAGGTTAAGTCCTGCAACGAGCGCAACCCCTGTCACTAGTTGCCATCATTAAGTTGGGGACTCTAGTGAGACTGCCTACGCAAGTAGAGAGGAAGGTGGGGATGACGTCAAATCATCACGGCCCTTACGCCTTGGGCCACACACGTAATACAATGGCCGGTACAGAGGGCAGCTACACAGCGATGTGATGCAAATCTCGAAAGCCGGTCTCAGTTCGGATTGGAGTCTGCAACTCGACTCTATGAAGCTGGAATCGCTAGTAATCGCGCATCAGCCATGGCGCGGTGAATACGTTCCCGGGCCTTGTACACACCGCCCGTCAAGCCATGGAAGTCTGGGGTACCTGAAGTCGGTGACCGTAACAGGAGCTGCCTAGGGTAAAACAGGTAACTAGGGCTAAGTCGTAACAAGGTAGCCGTACCGGAAGGTGCGGCTGGAACATCTCATTTTAGAGCGTCTTATGACGTTAAACAAAATCAGTACGCAAGTACATATACTTACTTAAAGTATAGCTTTAGTTTTTTGTTTGGTTGGTTTATAAGTAAAAAGGTAAAAGTGAAAAGAGCCAAGTAATTGGATCTTAAAAAATTACTCATTACCCATTACTTATAGATATATAAAAAATAAAACCCACTAGAAATTAGTATAGGGAAGAGATACAAGAGCCCAGAGCCAAGAACCAAGACGAATGAAAGTTTTGTATCTAGCATCTAGGATCTATAAGTCTAAACAGACAGTCTCGTAGCTCAGCTGGTTAGAGCGCTACACTGATAATGTAGAGGTCGGCAGTTCGAGCCTGCCCGAGACTACTAATTGAAAAAGACGGGAAGATAAAAGAGCCAAGAGCCAAGACTACCAAGTAAAAAGTCTTGAATCTAGCATCTTGAATCTCTTAGTCTACTAGCGGGGAATTAGCTCAGCTGGCTAGAGCGCCTGCCTTGCACGCAGGAGGTCAAGGGTTCGACTCCCTTATTCTCCACAGTTTTGGAAGATTGATTTAAAAGTTACGGATGGAGCCAAAAACAACATCTGTTCATCAGTCGGAAAGAAGAATTAAAGATCATTGACATTAACGGTAAAGACATCCAAAGAGAAAACCGAGCGCATAAGCGCTTGAGTAACCAATAGGAAGAAATCGTTAAGGGCGTATGGCGGATGCCTAGGCTTTCAGAGGCGAAGAAGGACGTGGTAAGCTGCGAAAAGCTGCGGGGATTGGCACACACGAATTGATCCGCAGATGTCGAATGGGGCAACCCAATACATTGAAGATGTATTACCTCTTAGGAGGAGCAAACCCGGAGAACTGAAACATCTAAGTACCGGAGGAAAAGAAATCGAAGAGATTCCGTAAGTAGTGGCGAGCGAAAGCGGATTAGCCCAAAAGCTAATATATGTTTAATAGAATGTTCTGGAAAGAACAGCCATAGAGGGTGATAGCCCGTATATGAAAGGCATATTTGAGTGATAAATGAGTAGGGCGGGACACGTGAAATCCTGTCTGAATATGGGGGACCATCCTCCAAGGCTAAATACTCCTGAAAACCGATAGTGAACAAGTACTGTGAAGGAAAGGTGAAAAGCACTTCGAATAGAAGGGTGAAATAGAACCTGAAACCGTACGCCTACAAGCGGTCGGAGCAGCATTAAGCTGTGACGGCGTGCCTTTTGCATAATGAGCCTACGAGTTAATTTTACTAGCGAGGTTAAGGTATTAAGTACCGGAGCCGGAGCGAAAGCGAGTCTGAATAGGGCGCATAGTTAGTAGGATTAGACGCGAAACCTTGTGATCTCCCATGGGCAGGTTGAAGCTCTGGTAACACAGAGTGGAGGACCGAACCGGTTGACGTTGAAAAGTCTTCGGATGACCTGTGGGTAGGGGTGAAAGGCCAATCAAA